>NZ_JAUOQN010000062.1:0-25690 GCF_030547555.1 Salipiger sp. 1_MG-2023
TCAACCAACCCGATCAGCAGGTGCAACGAGTAGCTTAAATCACGCCAGATCCTGTCCAAGAGATCGGGAGCAGCTCAATCATCAGATCAACGGGTATAGCCTATTTACCCCGGCTCTTCGAAACGCTGTAGGGTTTCGTCGCCACGAAGGTGTGCTGTTAGCCAATGCTTCTCGCCCTCGAACACGTAGGCATCAGGCCAGTCACCGTCCAAGGACAGCCCGACCTCGCGATTATCCGCATCAATCAGGCCAATGACGGATGCTTTGCCCAAATCAAACCCGACGCGAGGCTTGGCTTCTACGACAAAGACCGTGAACGGCTCGCACTCGGCACCCCCCGAGACGCGTAAGAAGTACAGAGTATCCCCCGGCAGCAGTGGGTTGATAATTTTTGGCATTGCCCTGCTTTCCAATCCGTATTCTCGCGCTAGCCCGGCATTTCAGCTTGGGCTGAATAGCGTCATATTCTGCCAGAGAGTTGTAGCGTTTGCCCTCGGCCCACCCAAGCTCCCCCCCTACGCCAAATGCGAATAGAAAAATCTAACGTCGGGCCGCCCTACTCGCCCGCAGCCGGTGCAACTAAACCGCTCCAGCACCTCGGCGCGCAGCGTCAGACCGCCCTCGTCCAGCACATCGACTGGCACGTCAGCGGCCACACCATCATCAGGGATCAGGCACAGCTCGCGTTCATGGCCACACCGGCATGTCAAAGCCGCGAAGTTGCCTCGTCGAGAACGAGTTACCATTGCTGCGCACCTCAAAGCTCTAAGCTGCGCTGTCAAATTAGCCAAGTACAAGGTGCTGAATTAAAATCATTTTTTTAGAAACGTGGGCACAACCACTGCCCGTTTTACACCTGCCAGCCGCGCCCCTGCTGCCAGCGGCCCGCTTGCAGACCGCGGCTGAATCGGCCCTTACTCCCCCTGCCCGCAACCGACAGGACCCCCCATGCTGCAAGCCTTTCACCACGTCGCGATCATCTGTTCTGACTATGCCCGCAGTCGCGCTTTTTACGTCGACACGCTGGGCCTGACGATCCTCAACGAAGCGCTGCGCGAGGAGCGCCAGAGCTGGAAGCTTGACCTCGCCATTCCCGGCGGCGGGCAGATCGAGCTTTTTTCCTTTCCCGCTCCGCCGCCGCGCCCCTCGCGCCCCGAAGCGCAGGGCCTGCGCCATCTTGCCTTTACCGTGCCCGACGTCGAGGCGGCGAAACAGACGCTCGAGGCAGCGGGCGTCGCGGTCGAGCCGATCCGCATCGACGAATTCACCGGCAAGCGGTTTACGTTCTTCAACGATCCCGACGGGCTGCCGCTCGAACTCTACGAGGCGTGAGCGCGCTTGCCAGACTCGGCACGGGCTGGCAGGTTTCTCGCGCTATACGGGAGGAGAACCGATCATGTTTCGCGCCATGCTGTCCGCACTGGCCCTGACCCCGCTGGCAGGGGCCGCATCCGCAGCCTGCGCCAGCGATGACGAGATCGCGGCCTTTGTCGCCAGCTACCTGTCGCTGAGCCCCGCCAAGGCGCTTGGCATCGGCGGCGACATGCAGGATGCGCTGTGCACCCAAGCCAAGCTGGTCGCGGCGCTGACGCCCAGCCTTGGCCCGGTGGTCGGCTACAAGGCGGGGCTGACCAGCCAGCCCGCGCAGGAGCGGTTCGGGGTCAGCGCCCCGGTGCATGGGGTTTTGTACCGCGACATGCTGCTTGAAGACGGTGCCACCATCACCGCCAGCTTTGGCGCGGTGCCGATGGTCGAGGCCGATCTGCTGATGATCGTCGCGGATGAGGCCATTGCGCAGGCAACGACGCCGGAGGAGATCCTGCAACATGTCTCGGCCTTGCACCCGTTCATCGAACTGCCCGACCTGAGTGTCGCCAACGGCGAGCCGATGACCGGCGAAACGCTGACAGCGATGGGGGTCGGGCCGCGGCTTGGCGTCATGGGGGCCGACATTCCGATCACCGATGCCGCCGCGATGAGCGCCGCGCTGACCAGCATGACCGTGACCCTGCGCGCCGCCGATGGCAGCGTGCTTTCTGAAGCGCCGGGCGCGGCGGTGCTGGGCCATCCGGCCAATGCGCTACTCTGGCTGATGTCCGAAGGCATCGTGCTCAAGGCGGGCGATATCGTCAGCGTCGGCTCGTTCGGCCCGCTGATCCCGGTGGGCAAGGTCGGGGGCGGCGCGGCGTTGCAATATAGCGGGCTTCCGGGCGATCCGCAGATTTCCGTCAGCTTCTCTGATTGATCCCGGACCCGGCGGATTGCCCAATGGCAAGGCACCGCCCTGCCCCTTGCCGGCACTGCCGAACGAGGCGACATCCGCGCCCGCTGGTCGCATCGCCTTGCAGGCTCATCGCGCCGCGTCGCATCAAGGCACAGGCGCCGCCCCCGCAAGGGCGGCGCGTTTCGCGTCAGGCCGGAACCGTGGTGGCGTAGCCAAGCGCTTTGAGCGCCACCTCGATCTCGTCGAGGATCGCCGGGTCGTCGATGGTCGCGGGCATCTTGTAGGCCTCGCCATCGGCAATCTTGACCATGGTCGCGCGCAGGATCTTGCCCGAGCGGGTCTTGGGCAGGCGATCTACCACCGCCACCAGCTTGAACGCCGCAACCGGGCCGATCTTGTCGCGCACCAGCTTGACGCATTCGCGGCAGACCTCGGCGCTGTCGCGTTCCACCGCCGAGCTGAGGCAGATGAAGCCCAGCGGCATCTGCCCCTTGAGCGCATCCGACACCCCGATCACCGCGCATTCCGCGACATCGGGATGCGCAGCCAGCACCTCTTCCATGGCACCGGTCGACAGGCGGTGGCCCGCCACGTTGATGACGTCATCGGTGCGGGACATGATGTAGAGATAGCCGTCCTCGTCGGTCAGCCCCGCATCGCCGGTCTCGTAATAGCCGGGAAAGGTCGTCAGGTAGGATTTGCGGAACCGGTCCTCGGCCTGCCACAGCGTTTGCAGGGTGCCCGGCGGCAGCGGCAGCTTGATGGCGATGGCCCCCAGCGTGCCGGGCGCCACCTCGTGCCCGCCCTCGTCAAGGATACGCACATCATAGCCCGGCATGGCCACCGACGGGCTGCCCAGCTTGATCGGCAATTCCTCGATGCCCAGCGGGTTGGCGGCGATGCCCCAGCCGGTTTCGGTCTGCCACCAATGGTCGATCACCGGCACGCCAAGGTGCTTTTGCGCCCATTCGATGGTGCTTGGATCGGCGCGCTCTCCGGCAAGAAACAGCGCCTGAAGATCGTGCAGCTTGTAGCGGCGGATGTATTCGCCGTCGGGGTCCGCCCGCCGGATCGCCCGCAGCGCGGTTGGCGCGGTGAAAAAGGATTTCACCCGGTGGTTCTGGATAATCCGCCAGAACACCCCCGCATGCGGCGTGCCGATCGGCTTGCCTTCGAACACGATGGTCTGCGCGCCGACGATCAGCGGGCCGTAGCAGATATAGGAATGCCCCACGACCCAGCCAACATCCGACGCGGCCCAGAACCGATCCCCCGCCTCGATGTTGTAGATGTTCTTCATCGACCATTGCAGGGCCACCAGATGCCCGGCGGTAGAGCGCACCACGCCCTTGGGCTGGCCGGTGGTGCCCGAGGTATACAGGATATAGGCCGGATGGTTGCCTTCGACCGGTACGCATTCGGCGGGCTTCACACCGTATTGAAAGCCATGCCAGCTGAAATCGCGGCCCGGGATCAGCTTGGCGACCTCTTGTTCGCGCTGAAAGATGACACAGAATTCCGGCTTGTGGCGCGCCAGTTCGATGGCGTTGTCGAGCAGCGGCTTGTAATGCACCACCCGCCCCGGCTCGAGCCCGCAGCTCGCCGCGATGATCGCCTTGGGGGTGCAATCGTCGATCCGCACCGCAAGCTCATTTGCGGCAAAACCGCCGAACACCACCGAATGCACCGCACCAATGCGCGCGCAGGCCAGCATCGCCTCAAGCGCTTCGGGGATCATCGGCATGTAGATGATCACCCGGTCGCCCTTTTCGACGCCGCGCATGCGCAGCGCCCCGGCAAGGCTGGCGACCCGGTCGCGCAATTCGGCGTAGGTCAGCCCCTTGGAGGCATGGGTGATCGGGCTTTCATGCATGATGGCAATCTCGTCGCCGCGCCCGGCCTCGACATGGCGGTCCACCGCGTTCCAGCAGGTGTTGACCATGCCGTCCGAGAACCATTCATACATGTTCTCGCCCTTGTCAAAGAGCGCCTTTGATGGCGGTTTGGCCCAGTCGATGGCCGTGGCTGCCTCCATCCAGAACCCTTCGGGATCGGCCTTCCAGGCCGCGTACACGTCCTTGTAACCCATGCGTAACATCCTCCTCTCACCTCTGACCAAAGGTGGTAGGGATCGCTTTCCGCTGAGGCAAGTATGTTACCGGAAACCCTGCGCAGATTTCGCGAAGTTTTGCGAACTAAGCTGAAAACCGCCGTGCAAATTTTGCAAAGCCCCCAGAGTTTCGCAGATCGCAGTGCCCCTGAGGCGTGTTTTGCATAACTGCAAAGTCGCGTCCTGCAAAGACGGCCCTAGCGCGACACGTCCGGAGCGCCGCGCGCGACATGACCCCCCGGCGCCGAGTCGACGGGCGCGCCATCCTGCACCACCGTCTGCCCGCGCAGGATGGTGCGCACCGGCCAGCCGGTCACCTCGAAACCTTCCCATGGCGTGTAATCGGCGCCGTGGTGCAGGATGTCCTGCGTGATGGTGCGCTTTGCCTCGGGGTCCCAGAGCACGATGTCGGCGTCCTTGCCGATGGCGATGGCGCCCTTGTCTTTCAGCCCGTAGATGCGGGCATGGTTGGTGGCCGTCAGCGCGGCAAAGGCGGTCAGCGAGAGCCGCCCCTTGCGCACCCCTTCGGAGAACAGGATCGGCAGGCGGGTTTCCACGCCGGGAATGCCATTGGGGATATTGCGGAACGAGGCGCGCGCCCCCGGCGCATCCTTGCCCGCCGGATCGGCAAAGCGGAACGGGCAGTGATCCGACGAGAACACATCGAAGGCGCCCTGCTCCAGCCCGGCCCAGATCGCCGCCTGTTCGGCGGTGTCGCGCGGCGGCGGCGAGCACACCCATTTGGCGCCATCAAAGCCCGCGCGGTCGAGATCATCCGCCGTCAGCGTCAGGTATTGCGGACAGGTTTCCGCCAGCACCTGCACGCCCCGCGCCTTGGCCCGCTGGATCTCGTCCAGCGCCGCGCCGTTCGACACATGCACGATCATCACCGGCACGCCCGCGACCTCGGCCAGCGTGGTGGCGCGGTGCGTCGCCTCGCGCTCGACCGGCACGGGGCGGGTGCGGGCGTGATGCACGGGCGCGGTGTCGCCCGACCGCTCGGCCTTGTCGCGCAGAAATTCGATGGCGTCCTCGTTTTCGGCATGCACCATGGTCAGCGCGCCCTGCTCGCGCGCCACATCCATCACTTGCAGGATCTCGGCATCGCTCAGCCGCATCCCCTGATAGGTCATGAACACCTTGAAACTGGTCAACCCCTGCGCGATCAGCGCCGGCAGATCCTGCCCAAGTGTCACCGGATCGGTGGATGTGACGATCAGGTGGAACGACACATCGGTCAGGCAGTTGCCCTTGGCCTTGGCGTGGTAGGCAGCCACCGCCTCGCGCAGGGTCTGGCCCGCCTCGGGCAGGCAGAAGGGCATCACCGTGGTGTTGCCCCCACAGGCCGCGGAGCGCGTGGCAGAGGCGAAATCATCAGCCATCTCGATGCCGGGGCCAGAGGGTTGCGCGATGTGCACATGGCTGTCGATGCCGCCGGGCATGGCGATCAGCGCGGCGGCGTCGATCACCTCGGCGCCTTCGAGCCCGGCGCCGAGCGTCACGATCTTGCCGCCACTGATGCCAATGTCGCAATCGCTCACCACGCCAGGGCAAACCACGCGGGCGCCGGTGATCACAAGGTCATGCATCATGTCGTTCATTCCTCGAAACTTTGGCCTCAAAACTTTAGTCGGTGTCGTGCGCGCGCCATACCCGCCTTGTGCGGCAGTCAGTCCAGCGCGATCACCTGCGCCAGCGCCGGGGCCAGCCCAACCGACGCCTTGCCCACAGGGCGCGCGGCCCGGCGCTGACCGCTGGTGCGCAGCCCGGCCAGCGCCATCGCCTGCACCGTCGCCGCCGCGATCGGGTCCAGCACCACCGCCGGGATCTCGGGCGCGATCTCGGGTGCAAGCCCTGCCAGCGGCGCGCCGCCAAGGATCACCACATCGGCCCCGTCGCATTGCGCCGCATCGCGCGCCAGCGCCACCAGCGCATCGCGTCGCGCATGGCGCGAGGCCAGAACATCGGGATCATGCGTCGCGGGCGTGCGCACCCCGGTAAAGCGCGCCGACAACCCGGTCTGCGCCACGCTGTCGCTGTACCAGCGGCGCATCACCGGCGAGAAGGTCACGATGGAAAACCGCTCGCCCAGCATCGCCGCCGACAGGATCGCCGCTTCGGCCATGCCGATGACCGGCACATCGAAGATTTCGCGCGCGGCGACCAGCCCCGGATCGCCAAAGGCCGCGAGGATCACCGCGTCGATACCGCTGAGGTTTTCCGCGATCATCTCCAGCGCAATGGCCCCGGCGATCTGCGCCTCGGCCCGCGAGGCGATATAGGGAAAGCCGCGCGGGGCGGTCAGGGCAACGATCTCGGCGCGGTCCCCCGCCACCTGACGGGCGACGCCCGCCATGCTCTCGGTCAGCGAGACGGTCATGTTGGGATTGATCAGCAGCAGGCGCATCAGCCCTGCCCCCCAAGGATGGTCTCGATCCGCGCCGCCAGCGCCAAAAGCGCGGCATCCTGCCCTTTGGCGGCGATGATCTGGAGGCCCAGCGGCATGCCCTCACTGTCGACCCCGCAGGGCACCGAGATCGCCGGGCAGCCGGCGTGGTTGAGCTGCGAGGTAAAGGCGGCGTGGTCGCGCCCGCCGCAGGGCTTGCCGGCGATGGTCGCGGGCGCGCTCAGCTCGACCGGCCATGCCGCGCAGGAGGTGGTGGGCGTGATCATCGCGGCGTAGCCTGTCAGGAAATTGCTCATGATCTCGCGAATGCGCTGGCTGGCATGATGGGCGCGCGCCACATCCGGCCCGCTCAGCGCCAGCCCGGAGTCGATCTGCGCCCCGAGGTCGGGATCGAAGAGCTCTGGCTCGGCCTGCCAGCGCGCGCCAAACAGTGCCGCAAGCCCCGCGTGCTGCAAGGGCATGACCGACGCACCGTTCAGCCCCTTCCAGTCGGGCGCATCGGGGTGCAGCGTCAGCCCAGCGCCGCTGAGCGCCGCAATACTGGCGTCAAAATTCGCCGCCACATCCGGGTCCAGCACCTGCCCCAGCCCGAAATCGGCGGCAAAGGCGATGGGGCCGTCCAGCGGCGCGGCCTCGGGCAGCCCGCTCAGCACGGACATCATCAGCGCCACGTCGCCGACGTTGCGCGCAATCGGTGCCAGCACTGAAATGCCATAGACCGGCTCGTCGAAGCCCGGACCGTAGGGCACCAGATCCTGCGTCGGCTTGAGCCCGACAAGACCGGTATGCGCCGGGGGGCGGCGCGACGATCCACCCGCATCGGTGCCCAGCGCCAGAGGCGCCATGCCGGCCGCCACCGCCGCCACCGGCCCGCCAGACGAGCCCCCCGCCGTGCGGGCAAGGTTCACCGGATTGCGTGTCATGCCGTATAGCGGCGTGTTGGTAGACCCCTTGCAGGCAAATTCCGAACAGGTGCCGATGCCAAGGATCACCGCCCCCGCCCCCCGCAGCAGCGCCACCGCCTGCGCGTCCTTCGGCGCGATGAAGCCTTCGAACAGCTTCGAGCCTTGGGTGATCGGCAGCCCTCCGACCCAGATGTTGTCCTTGATGACCACCGGCACACCGGCCAATGGCAGCGTCTCGCCCGCTGCAAGCCGCGCGGCCACCGCGTCTGCCTCGACCTCAAGCGCCGGGTTGATCAGCGTCAGCGCGTTCAGCGCCGGGTTCAGCGCCTCGGCGCGGGCGCGCGCGGCGGCGGCGGCGTCGCGCGGGGTGATCTGCCCTTCGGTGATCGCCTGCGCCAGCGCCTGCGCGCTCAGATCCATGGGGTTCATATGCTGTGTTCCTTTGCCCAATGCGCGGCGATGTCGCGGCGCGGGGCGATCCAGACGCCCTTGTGCGCGGCGATATGCGCCAGCACCTCCTCCAGCCCGGCAATCCGGCCGGGCCTCCCGATCAGCCGCAGATGCAGCCCGATCGACATCATTCGCGCCGCCTCGGCGCCTTCGGCATAAAGCCGGTCGAACGCCCCGATCACGTAATCGGAAAAATCCCGCGCCTGCACAAAGCCACCGCCGGGCGAAAAGCGCATGTCGTTGGTATCGAACGCATAGGGCAGGATGACATGCGTGCCCTGCATCCGCGGGATGTCATCATCATAGGCATCGCTGTCATAGAGGAAATCGCCCCGTTCAAGCAGCAGGTTGCGGGTATTGACCGAGGCCGAAGAGCGCGTGTGCCAACCCACCGGCGCAATGCCGGTGGCGGCAGTAATCGCGGCATGAGTGCGCTCGATGATCGACGCCTCATGCGCGCGGTCCATGTTGGCGTGACGCTCCCACAGCCAGCCATGGCACGACACCTCATGCCCGCGCGCCACCGCATCGGCCAGCAGCCAAGGCGCGCGTTCGGCCACCCGCCCGCAGGTGCTGAAGGTTGCGCGCGCGCCCACCTTGCCCAGCGCCCGCACGATGCGGGCATAGCCCTGCCGCGTGCCATAAGCGAAATGGCTTTCCATGCACAGATCGGGCACATGTTCGACCTCTTCGCGGATCTCGTAGACGGATTCATTGCGCGGATCGCCATCGCCGATGGCATATTCCGCCCCCTCTTCGACATTGACCACGAAGGACACCGCCAGCCGCGCCCCGTCCGGCCAGCAGGGCGCCGGTTCGGCACCATGATAGCCCCGGAAATCGCGGCGGTCCGGATCGTTCGGCGCACTCATCCCTGAATCATCCGGTTCAGGCCCACGGTGCGCGCGCCAAACGCCAGCACGATCACCGCCAGCAGGATCAACCCCGAGGACATCGCCGCCAGCGACGGGTCGGGCTGCTCTTCGAGATATTGCAGCATCTTGATCGGCAGCGTCTTGTTGCGCGCATCGGTCAGGAAGATCGAGATCGGGTAATTGTCCATCGATGCCAGGAAGGCGAACAGCCCCGAGGTCAGATAGGCGGGCGCAAGGCTGGGCACCAGCACCTTGAGGATCGCCTTGGGATAGCTCAGCCCCAATGTGCGCGCCGCGTCGATCAGCGAGAAATCAAACGCCGACATCGACGCCAGCAGCGTGCGCATGACAAAGGGCAGCGTGATGACGATATGGCCCAGCAGCAGCGACCAATAGGCGTCGCGCAGGCCGATCTCGCGGAAGAACTGCAACAGCGCCACGCCCACCACCAGCCCCGGCATCATCAGCGGCGAGACGGCAAAGGTGGCAATTGCCTCGCGCCCCCGGAAATCGCCGCGGCTCACCGCCACGCAGGCCAGCGTGCCCAGCACCAGCGCCAGCGCCGTCGATACCAGCGCGATGTTCAGCGACATCGTCACCGCATCCCACAGCCCCGAGCGCTCGCCCAGCGAGCGATACCAGCGCAGCGACCATTCGGGGGGTGGCAGCGTATAGACCGGCGAGTCGCTGAACGACACCACCACGGTGATCACGATGGGCAGCATCAGGAAGGCGACGCAGCCCAGCGCCACGACCCAGCTGAGGGCGCGGAAAATCTCGTCGGTGCGGGTCATTGGCGGGCTCCTAGACGGCGGGCAGCGATGCTCGACAGCACGACCACGGCCACTGCGATGGCCAGAAGCACCGCCGAGATGGTCGAGCCCAGCGGCTCGTTGCGCAGATACAGGAAGGACCGGGCGATCAGCATCGACATGGTCTGCTGGCGCTCGCCCACGATCAGTGACGGGATGACATACATCGACACCGCCAGCGAAAAGGTAAAGGCAGAGCCGGCAACCACCCCCGGCAGGGTCAGCGGCAGCGTGACGTTGAAGAACCGGAACATCGGGGTCGCGCCAAGGCTGGCGGCGGCCTCGGGCAGGCGCGCGTCAAGCTGGCGCACCACCGCATAGATCGGCAACACCATGAACGGCAGGAACACATTCGCCGCCCCCACCACCAGCGCGGTTTCGGTGAACAGCATCCGCACCGGGCGTTCGATCAGCCCCAACCATTGCAGCGCGTCGTTCAGCGCCCCATTGGCGCGGAACAGGATCGACCAGGCAAAGGCCTTGACCACCACGCCCAGCGACATCGGCAGCACCATCGCCACCAGATAGACCGTCAGCCACGGCCCCTTGGCGCGGCTCATGGCAAAGGCGGTGGGATAGGCGATGACCAGTGCCAGCAGCGTGGTCAGCGCCGCCACCCGCAGGGTGCGCCATATCACCCGCATGTTGTGCTCATCCGCGAAAAAGCTGCGGTATTCGGCCAGCGACAGCCCGTCTGCGGTGCTGACCGACTTGGCCAGCAGCATCAGCAGCGGCAACGCGTAGACGATGGCCAGAAACCCCAGCGCGGGCACCGCCAGCAGCGTGATCCGGTTCATGCCCCGCCCCCGTAGACCAGCGTATCGCCCACCGCCCAGCCAAGGGTCACACTTTCGCCCCGGCTCAGGCCCGTGCGGATGCCGGGCAGCTCGCACAGGATCCGGTCGCCGTCCTCGGCGCGGCCATGAAGCACAGTCTTGGAGCCCAGCACCATGGCATCCTCAAGCGTGATGCTCAGCGCGTTTTCCCCGGCGCCAAGCGAGATCAGCTCGGGGCGCACACCGATTTGCGCGGCGCTGCCGATGGGCAGATCGCCCGGCGCCGACAGCGTGCCATAGGCGGTGCTCAACGTCAGAATGCCGTCCTGAACGGCGCTGACCTTGCCGCTGATCCGGGTCGACAAGCCGACAAAATCCATCACGAAGGGCGAGTCAGGCCGCGCATATAGCGTGGAAGGATCGGCGAATTGTTCGATCCTGCCAGCGTTCATCACCGCGATGCGGTCGGACACGCCCATCGCCTCTTCCTGATCGTGGGTGACAAAGATCGCGGTGATACCACGGTCGCGCAGCAGGGTCTTCAGCTCGACCTGCATGGTCTCGCGCAGCTTGCGATCCAGCGCCGAGAACGGTTCGTCGAGCAGCAGAAGATCGGGCTGCACCACCAGCGCCCGCGCCACCGCGACGCGCTGCTGCTGCCCGCCCGACAGCGCGCTGATCGGGCGATCGGCAAAGCTGTCCATGCGCACCAGCGCCAGCGCCTCAAGCACCGGGCCATCGATCTGCGCTTTGGGCGTGCCGCGCGCCCGTAGCCCGAAGGCGACGTTTTCCGCCACCGTCAGATGCGGGAACAGCGCATAGTTCTGAAACACCACCGACACGTTGCGCCGGTGCGCCGGAAGGCGGCTGATGTCACGCCCGCCCAGCACCACCGCACCGTCATCCGCATCCATCAACCCGGCGATGATGCGCAGCAAGGTGGTCTTGCCGCAGCCCGAGGGACCGAGCAGAGACACAAGCTCTCCCCGCTCCACCCGGAAATCCATGCCGGACATGACACGGGTGCTTCGAAAGGATTTTCCAACCCCGACCACGTCGAGATAGCGTCTGTCCGCCGCCACCGGTGCCCTGTCCAGCATCGCAATCACAGCGCCATCAGCTTGTCGAAGCGCTCGATCCAGTCGCGGCGGTTGGCGGCGACGAAGGCCCAGTCAGGGCTGTAGATCTGCACGCCATCGGGGATGACCGCACCGGCCGTGACGGTGGTGTTCGCCGGCACCGAGCTGGCGAAATCGGCGATCTCGGCCTGCATCTTGGCGCCCAGCATCTCGTTGACATAGGCGGCGGCAAGCTCGGGGTTCGGCCCGCCCTTCACGAGGCAGATACCCGATGGCATGGCAAAGATGCCTTCCTTGGGCGCGGCCAGATCGACCGGCACACCTTCGGCCTTGCGCGGCAGCGTGTAGCTGGAGAAATTGCCCGCCAGCATGGAGATCTCGCCCTGCTCCAGCAGGTTGAACGCCTGGCTCATGGTCGAATAGACCGACAGCAGGTTGGGCTTGAGCTCTTCGAGCTTGGCGAAAGCGGCGTCGATCTCGTATTGCGCTTCGGAGAACGACTTGCCCGAACCTAGCATCGCCGCCACGAACATCGTCCACATGCCTTCGGTGTTCTGCAGCGACGGGATGATCACCTGCCCGGCGGATTCGGGGGCCCAGAGCGCCTCCCAGCTGGGCACACCATCGGCGAAATCGGTGTTATAGGCGACCCCGGCCCAAGGCTGCACATAGTTGCACCACATGCCCTCCATATGCACCGCATCGGGGCGCAGATCGGCGCGGTTGGGCACCGCCTCTTCGGAGATCGGGGTCAGCAGGTCGGCCTCGACCGCCTGAATCATCACCGGGTCATCCATCTGGACAACCGACAGGTAGGGCGCATCCTTGTTCGACGCCATCTTCTCGAGGTTGACCGAAGACTTGGTGCCTTCGAACAGGATATCGGCGCCGATGGCCGCTTTCATATGGGGGATGACGATCGCTTCCATCCACGCGGTGTGCGATCCGGCGCAGCCGATCACCAGCTCGGAGGATTGCGCGCGCAGCAGCGCCGGGGTGGCAAGCGTGCCCGCGGCCGCGAGGGCCGAGGTCTTGAGCAAGGAGCGTCTTGTGAAGGTGGTCATGATCGGGGTCTCTCCGTCGGTTTGAGGGGCCATTTCGCCCCGGGGGAAGACCGGTTCTGATGCCGGCTCGAAATGGAATGCCATTTGACTTAGGCGGGAAACCCGCACAGGTTTCGATAGAAACGGGCCTGAATCTCCTGATTTTCTTGAACTGACCAAGTTTTAGGCAGACTTTCGACCACCCTGCCAATCGACTGACCGAAAGGAAAACCAAAATGGCATCCCATTTTAAAAACGTCACCCTGCTGACCCCCGATTCGGGGATGCAGAAGGGCATCGACCTTGCCATCGACGACGCCGGCACCATCACCGCCATCGGCGCGGCCCTGCCCCCAACCCCCGGCGCAGAGCAGATCGACGCGCGCGGCGCGCTCTGCCTGCCGGGGCTGGTCAACACCCACAACCATTCGCCGCTGATGATCGTGCGCGGCATGATCGAGGATGTCAGCTTTGCCCCCGCCTACACCCCCGGCGTGCCGCAGGGGCACTGGCTGTCGGACGAAGAAACCCTCGCCCTCGCCCGGCTCGGCGTGATGGAGATGCTCTGCGCCGGGGCCACCACCATCGTCGATTACTACCGCTGCCCCGAGGCGCTGGCGCAGGCCGCGGCGGAGTTCGGGCTACGGGCGCAGATCGGCGGTCGGGTGATGGACATGGACAGCGCCGCCCTGTCCGAGGGGCGCTTTGTGCGCGACGATGCCCTTGGCGAGGCGACGCTGGGCGCGGCGCTGGCGGTGCAGGAGAAGTGGGACGGCAAGGGCCGGATCACGACCATCCTTGCGCCGCATGCGCCCGACAGCTGCTCGCGCCAGATGTTCGAAACCATGCGCGATCTCGCGGCAAAAAGCGGCAAGCAGGTGCACACCCATCTGAGCCAGTCGCAGATGGAGGTCGACCAGATCCGCGCCCGCGAAGGCCTGACCCCGACGGAATTCCTCGACGATCTCGGGCTGTTGTCGCCGGATCTGATCGCGGCGCATTGTATATTCATGTCCGACAGCGACATCGCGCGGTTCGGCAAGGCGGGGGCGGTGGTGGCCCATGCGCCCATCGGCAATGCCAGCTTTGGCGCGGCGGCCCCGATCAAGGCGCTGCAGGGCGCGGGCGCGACCATTACGCTATGCACCGACACCAAATCCGCCGACATGTTCGAGGCGATGCGCATGGCGCTGGCCACGGCGCGCTGGCGGGCGGGCATGTCGTTCGATTTCGACGCGGCCACGGTATTTGACTGGGCGACGCGCGGCGGCGCGGCGGCGCTGCGCGGCCATGGCGCCACCGGGATGCTGCGCGTTGGCGATCCGGCAGACCTTGTGCTGCTTGATGCAGACGCGCCCAACCTGCGCCCGCAGATCGACGGGGCTGGCCTTCTGGCGCATTCCGCCAGCGCTGGAAATGTCACCGACGTAATGGTGGGCGGTGACTGGCTGGTGCGCGGCCGCCGCCCCACCCGCGCCGACATGTCCGAGGTGGTGCAGACCGCGCAGACGGTCTGCGACCGGCTCTGGCAGCGCGCGCGGGGCTAGTCGCTATCCAGCATCGCGGCGAGGCTATCGCCGGTGTGCAACAGGTGCTGCCGCCAGACCAGCGCGGCGGCACCGGCATCGCGGGCGCGCAGCGCCTGCATCAGCGCCTCGTGCTCCTGCACCGATTGCGCCAGCCGCTCAGGGCTGTGGATCGCCATGAACCGCCCCTGCCGCGCCCGCGCCATCAACCGCCCGCGCGCATCCTGCACGATGGGATTGCCGCAGCTTTCGACAATGAATTCATGGATTTCGCTGTTGGTGTCGAAGTAATCGGCGTGGCTGCCGACCTTGTGATAGGTCAGCATCCGCGCGTGCATGTCTTCAAGATCGTCCAGCTGCGCCGGGGTGATCACCACCGCCAACCGCTCGGCGGCAAGGCTTTCCAGCGCGGCGATGACGTCGAACAGGCGCAGCGCGTCTTCGGCGGTGCAGCGCAGCACCTGCGCGCCGCGATTGCGCGAAATCTCGATCAGCCCATCCTGATGCAGCAGCTTGAGCGCCTCGCGCACCGGGGTGCGCGACAGTTCCAGCTCGGCCGAGATGCGCCGTTCCACCAGACGCGATCCGGGCGCATAGGTGCCCTTGACGATGCGCTCGCGCAGCACATCGGCCACCCATTGCGCAATCGCCGTCGGAGAGTCTGCGGCAGGCGGCGGATCGTCTGGAAGATCGGTCAGGCTGTGGCTCACGCGGGGCTCGTTTCACGTCAAGGGATATGGCATCCCATTTTGCCCAGAGCGCGCGCCATTGCAAGCCCGCGCCTTCGCTTGGGGCGAAGGCGCGCTGCCGGGTCAGCCGTAGCTGGCAACCGGCGTTCCGGCGATCGCGGCCATGTTCAGCAAACCGCGCGGGGTGATCGAGGGCGTCACGATATGCGCCCGGTTGCCCAGCCCCATCAGGATCGGCCCGACCTCGAGCCCTCCGGCCTTGAGACGCAGGATGTTGCGCACCCCCGAAGCCGCATCGGCCTGCGCAAAGATCAGCACATTGGCCGCGCCCTGCAGCCGGTTGCCCGGCATCAGACGCTCGCGCAGCTCGGGGTCGAGCGCGCTGTCGACGTGCATTTCGCCCTCGTAGTTGAAATCGCGCGCCTTGCTGTCAAGAATATCAAGCGCGGCGCGCATCCGCGGGCCGGTGCCGTCAAGCTGGTTGCCAAATTGCGAGCGCGAACACAGCGCCACCTTGGGCAGAATGCCAAAGCGACGCACATGCCGGGCCGCGCCAATGGTGGTCGCGGCGATCTGTTCGGGGGTCGGTTCTGTCCAAACCTGAGTATCGGCAAGGAACAGCGGCCCGTCTTCGAGGATCATCAGCGACAGCGCGCCTTGCGGCTCAAAGCCCCTGCCCCCGAGAACCTGCGTGATATAGTTGAGATGCCAGCGATATTCACCGAAGGTGCCGCAGATCATGCTGTCGGCCTCGCCGCGGTGCACCATGATCGCCGCGATGGCGGTGGTGTTGGTGCGCAAGATGGCGCGGGCCAGATCCGGGGTCACGCCCTGACGCGCCATCAGCTTGTGATAGCTTTCCCAATACACCCGGTAGCGCGGATCGTCGTTGGGATTCACCACATGGAAATCGCGTCCGGGGCGGATTTCCAGCCCCATGCGCTCGCAGCGCGCTTCCAGCACCTCGGGGCGACCGATGAGGATCGGCTGTTCGGTGGTTTCTTCAAGGATCGCTTGCGCCGTGCGCAGCACGCGCTCATCCTCGCCCTCGGCGAAGACGATCTTGCGGCTGGCGGTGCGGGCGGCTTCAAAGACCGGGCGCATCAGCAGCGCCGATTTGAACACGCTCTGATTGAGCTTTTCTTTGTAAGCCTTGAGATCCTCAAGCGGGCGCGTCGCCACGCCCGATTCCATCGCCGCCTTGGCCACGGCAGAGGACACCACCGAGGACAGGCGCGGATCGAACGGCTTGGGGATCAGGTAGTCGGCCCCGAAGGTCAGCGCCTCGCCATGATAGGCCGCGGCGGCCTCGGCGCTGGTCGTGGCGCGGGCCAGCGCCGCGATACCGTCGACACAGGCAATCGACATCGCATCGTTGATCTCGGTCGCGCCCACATCAAGCGCGCCGCGGAAGATGAACGGAAAGCACAGCACGTTGTTGACCTGGTTCGGGAAATCCGAACGGCCGGTGGCAATGATCGCATCCGGAGCCACCTTGCGCACAAGGTCGGGCATGATCTCGGGCGTCGGGTTGGCAAGGGCAAAGATGATCGGCTTGGCCGTCATGCGCGCCACCTGCTCGGGCTTCAGGACACCCGGCCCCGACAGGCCAAGGAACAGGTCGGCGCCGTCGATCACATCGTCGAGCGTGCGCTTGTCGCTGGCCTGCGCATAGCAGGCCTTTTGCGGGTTCATGTCTTCGGCGCGGCCCTCGTAAACAAGGCCATGGATGTCGCACAACCAGACGTTCTCGCGCTTGACGCCCAGCTTGAGCAGCATGTTGAGACAGGCGATGCCAGCAGCGCCGCCGCCGGTCGAGACGATCTTGATGTCTTCGAATTTCTTGCCCGCCACGTGCAGCGCATTGGTCGCGGCGGCGCCGACGACGATGGCCGTGCCGTGCTGGTCATCGTGGAACACCGGGATGTTCATCCGCTCGCGGCAGATCTTTTCGACGATGAAACAGTCGGGGGCTTTGATGTCTTCAAGGTTGATCGCGCCGAAGGTCGGTTCCAACGCACAGACGATCTCGGCCAGCTTTTCAGGATCGCTTTGGTCGAGCTCGATGTCGAAACAGTCGATATCGGCGAATTTCTTGAAGAGCACGGCCTTGCCCTCCATCACCGGCTTGGAAGCCAGCGGGCCGATATTGCCAAGCCCCAGAACCGCGGTGCCATTGGACACCACAGCCACAAGGTTGCCGCGCGCGGTGTAGCGGGCCGCATTGGCCGGATCGGCCTTGATCTCAAGACAGGCCTCGGCAACGCCGGGGCTGTAGGCCCGGCTGAGGTCACGGCCGTTGGCAAGCGGCTTCGTGGCGCGGATCTCGAGTTTTCCGGGCTTCGGATTCTCATGATAGAACAGCGCCGCCTGGCGCAGCGATTCCTGGGTCGTATCGGACATCTGGGGCCCTCTCCCGAGTTAGTTCAAGGTTGAACAATTCGTTAGAGGCCGCATAGCAGCTAGGGCTACACCCGTCCAGTAGGACGCATCAGGCGCCGCCGGGGGCTGTCAGTAGACCACCGCTTCAAGCAATTCTATACGCTGGCCTGCCTGTTGCACGGTCAGGTGTTCGGGAACCGGCTCGCCGGCGCGCTCGGACAACTCGCGCAGGCGTTCTTCCTGCGTGGCGCTCATCGGCTCGCGCGGATCGGGGGGCACATCCAGCGCGGCATCAAGCTTGTCGAGGGTGGAAACGTCTGTCTGCATGGTCATCTGATCATATCCTTTGTTTGGATTATGAACGCGGGGCACCGGCCAAGGGTTCCCTGCGTCACATGCGCCAGCCCGCCCCCGGGCCGCATTTCCGTGGGTGACAAGGCGCCGGGGCACCGCTACAACGCCCGCGAATTCATGTGACGCACCTTTGAAGGAGCCATTCGATGACCACCCTGGTTTTCGGCCACAAGTCCCCCGACACCGACAGCACCGGCAGCCCGATCATCTGGGCCTGGTATCTGAATGAAGTGAAAGGCGTTGCTGCCAAGCCCGCGCTGCTGGGCGAGCCCAACACCGAAGCGGCCTTCATGCTGCAGCACTGGGGCCTCGAAAAGCCCGAGATCATCTCGGATGTGAGCGAAGGCCAGCCGGTCGTCATCGTCGACACCAACAACCCCGCAGAGCTGCCCGCCTCGATCAACGCGGCGGATATTCAAGCGATCATCGACCATCACAAGCTGGTCGGCGGGCTGGAAACCAAGGGCCCGATCGACATTACCGTGCGCCCGCTGGCCTGCACCGCAACCATCATGGTCGACCTGATGGGCAAGGACATCGCCCAGATGCCCAAGGCCATCAAGGGTGCGGCGCTGACCTGCATCCTGTCCGACACGCTGGAATTCCGCTCGCCCACCACGACGTCGCATGACCGGTCCGTGGCTGAAACGCTGGCCTCGGATCTTGGCATCGACATCGCCGAGTTCGCCGCGCAGATGTTTGCCGCCAAGTCGGACGTGTCGGGCTTCTCGGATGCCGAGCTGATCCGCATGGACAGCAAGGAATACGCTGTCGACGGCACCAAGTTCCGCGTCTCGGTGCTGGAAACCACCGCGCCCGAGATTCCGCTGGATCGCAAGGCATCGCTGATGGAAAGCTTCAAGACCGTTGCCGCCGAAGATGGCGTCGACGAGGTGCTGCTGTTCGTGGTCGATATCCTGCGCGAAGAGGCAACGCTGCTGGTGCCCAACGCGCTGGTCAAGACCGTGGCCGAAAAGAGCTTTGGCGCAACGGTTGAGGGCGACACCGTGGTGCTTCCCGGCATCATGAGCCGCAAGAAGCAGATCATCCCGAACCTCAAGCTCTGAGCGCGGCGGCTTGATGTCTGCGTGACATCTCGCCCTTTGGCAAATTCACAAAGGCGTCCCTGCGGGGGCGCCTTTTTTCTCGCGCGGCACTGGTGGTTCAGGCCCGGCCTTGCCAAGTTGCGCAAAACCGCAGGAGATTCCATGACCGATCGTGTCCGCCTTCAAAACGACGTCCTAGAGGTTGCCATCGCAGCGCAGGGCGCCGAGCTTCGCAGCCTGCAGGCACAGGGGCGCGAATTGCTCTGGCAGGGGGATCCGGCGTGGTGGCCCGCAACGGCGCCGATCCTGTTCCCGATCATCGGGCTTGCCCCCGATAACAAGGTCGCCTTCGGCGACGACGTCTTCGAGATGTCCAAGCACGGGTTCGCGCGCGACAACCGGTTCAGCGTCGAACAACAGACGGCGACCACCTGCCGCCACGTGCTGCGCGACAACGACGCCACCCGCGCCTGCTTTCCCTTCGGCTTCGAACTAGCGGTGATCCACAGCCTTGATGGATCGACGCTGCGACAGGCCGCCGAGATCACCAACACCGACACAAGGGCGATGCCGTTTGGGTTTGGCTTTCACCCGGCCTTTGCGCTGCCGCAGCCCGGCGGCGGCGCAGACACCATCATCACGCTGGACAATGGCGCAGAGCCTCCGCTGGCGCGGCTTGCCTCTGACGGGCTGCTGGCGGCAGAGCGCCACCCCTCGCCCTTTGACGCCGGACGGCTGACCATCACCCCGGAGCTTTTTGTCGAAGATGCGCTGATCTTCCCCGAAGGCGCGGGGACCGGCCTGACATGGAGCTCGACGAGCGGCCCGGAGCTGCGCTTTGGATTCGAGAACCTGCCCAATCTGGCGATCTGGCAGAAGGTCGGCGCGCCCTTCCTGTGCATCGAGCCATGGCATGGCACCGCCGCGCGCCACGGCGGCACCGCGCAAATGACCGACAGGCCTTACACGCTGACGCTGGCCCCCGGCGAGACGGTGCGTTTTGCATGGCAGGTCACGGTGCTGGGCTGAAGCTCTGGCCAAGGCGCGGCGCAGGCTCTAGGTAGGCGTGACCCCCAAGCCAGAGAAGGCCTAGCCGCAATGAGCCAGATTATCGACTCGCTCTCCGAGATTTCCGACCGCTACGAGGCGATGTTCGTCGATCTCTGGGGCTGCGTGCACAATGGCATGACCGCCTATCCCGAAGCCGTCGACGCGCTGCGGGCCTATCGCAAGCGCGGCGGTCTGGTGGTGCTGGTCACCAATTCGCCGCGCCCGCGCACCGAGGTGATGAAGCAGCTCGAAGGCTTCGATGTGCCAGAAGATAGCTGGGACAATATCGCCACCTCGGGCGACAGCGCCCGTTCGGCGATGCTCAGGGGCGCCGTGGGCGACAAGGTTTGGTTTGTCGGCACGCAGGACGAATTGCCGTTCTTTGAGCCGATGAAGATGATCGACAACCCCGTGCAGATCACCCGCGTGCCGCTTGAGGATGCAGTTGGCATCGTCTGCACCGGGGCGTTCGACGCCAGCCAGCATCCCGACGTTTTGCGCCCTCAGCTTCTTTATGCCAAGCAAAAGGGGCTGAAGCTGCTCTGTGCCAACCCCGATGTCATCGTCGACCGGGGCGAGACGCGCGAGTGGTGCGCCGGGGCCATCGCCGAGCTTTACACCGAAATGGGCGGCGAGAGCCTGTATTTCGGCAAGCCCTTCGCGCCGATCTACGATCTGGCCCGCAGCCGGCTGGCCGAGATCGCCCCCGACATTCCCGACAGTGCCATTTTGGCGATCGGGGACGGGGTAAAGACGGATATTCAGGGCGCGCTTGGCGAGGATCTTGATTCGCTGTTCATCTCGGGCGGGCTGGCCGCGGCTGAAACCGGCACCGTGCGGCAACCCGATCCCGCGGCGCTTGAACGGTATCTGGCCGAGCAGAACGTCAGCCCGACCTATTCCATCGGCTTCCTGCGCTGATCTGAAACACACTGACCCTGCTGAGCGCCGCCTTTCGGGGCGGCGTTTGCGTGCTGCCTTGGTCGCAACACAACAGTTGGGGCTTGATTTTCTGCGCCTGCGAAGTAATAAAGTTGCCGTATCGACGATACGAATTACATTAATATTACCGGACCATGACTCATGGAGGCAGAAATGCTCGACAATTTCCCGCGCGGAACCATCTGCATCGAGGATATCGAGATGGGCATGTCGCGCCACCTGCGAAAGGTGGTGACGGATCGTGACATCGAGCTGTTTGCCGAGGTGTCGACCGATCGCAACCCGGTGCATCTTGACGAATCCTATGCGCAGGATACGATCTTTCACGGGCGCATTGCGCATGGCATGCTGACGGCCGGGTTGATCTCGGCGGTGATTGGCGAGCAATTGCCCGGGCACGGTACAGTTTATCTGGGCCAGACCTTGAAGTTCATCGCGCCGGTGCGGCCCGGCGACAGGGTGACGGCCACAGTCACCGTGATCGACATCGACCATTCCAAGCGGCGCGTGACGCTGGCGTGCGACTGCACCGTCGATGGCAAGAAAGTGCTGGTCGGCGAGGCCAAGGTGCTTGCCCCGTCGCGCAAGTTCGACTGAGCCTTGCGCCTTGCCGCGAGGCTGGATGCCTCCGGCGGGGATATTTGCGGCCAGAAGAAACCGGGGGCAGTTTTCCGGCGGCGGCGTCAGAGCGAGTCGGTGACGCGGAAGCCGTCGGGAATGATGTCTTTGTCGTTGAGCAGAAGCTCGGTCATGATCTGTGCCACTTTCGGAGCCATGCCAAAGCCGATCTTGAAGCCGCCATTGGCGATGTAATGGCCGGGGCGGTCAGGCCAGTGGCCCAGCATCGGGGCGCGGCTTTTGGCACGGGGGCGCACCCCGGCCCAGTGTTCGACAATTTCGGCCCCGTGCAGCAGGGGCAGCGCCGCGAGTGCGCGCTGGTGCAGATCGTCGCATTGCGCATCGCATTCGGAAGGGTCTGTGAAATCGCGTTCAGAGGTCGAGCCAATCGCTACCGTGCCGTCGTGATGCGGCACGATGTGCAGCCCGTTGGCGAAGATCTGCGGCACCTCTCCGCTGGCGTGGCGCAGCAGCAGAGACTGGCCTTTGACGCCTGATCCCACGGGCTTTCCCAGCGTTTCCGACAGCTTTAGAAGGCCTTGCCAGCCGGTGGCGTGCAGGATGCGGCCCTGTTCGGGGGCATCGCGGCTGACCTGTACCCCGCGCACTGCCAGCGCCGCGACCAGCGCCGCCGCCGCGCGGCGCGGCGACATGCGGGCCGACAGCGTGTCGCGGATCAGCCAGCCGCTGGGGGTGACCGGGGCCCATGGGCCTGCCGCCTCGGCGCGGATAACCTCCCATATGGCGTGGTGCTGCCAGAGCTGGCGAGCGCTTTCGGCGCGGGCGTGGGCCAGCGCCAGCGCGCGCTCGTCGGCGATGGGTTGCAGGCGACCCGATCGGGCGTAATCAGCAGACACGCCGCCCGTGGTCTCGACATCGGCCCAGAAGTCCTGTGCCATCAGCAGGCTGTCGAGCTGGATCTGCTTCTTGGCGTTCCAGTTTTCCGGCACATGCGGGGCAAGCGCGCCGACCAGCCCGCCGGACGATCCGGCGCCCGGGCCAAACGGGTCGATCACCTGCACCCGCGCCCCGGCCTGCACGCAGGCCCAGGCGATCGACAGGCCAAAGATCCCGGCCCCGCGCACGGTCACGTCGATGCTTGTCATTGTCTGGCCCCTTCTGCATGGTCGCGCCAGTTCTAGGACAGAGTATCATGACGAACCAGCCCGAGACGCTATCATGGCGTGACGGAGAGGTGCCGGTGTCGCATCGCTTCGACGACCCCTATTTTTCGCTTGATGACGGGTTGGCCGAAACCCGCCACACCTTTCTTGCGGGCAATCACCTGCCAGAGCGGTTCTGCGATGGGTTTCACATTGCCGAGCTGGGCTTTGGCACCGGGCTCAACCTGCTGGCGACGCTGGCACTGTGGCGGCAGAGCGGGGCGGCTGGCGTGCTGCACTTCACCACCTTTGAGGCCTTCCCGATGGCGCCGCAGGACATGATCCGCGCGCAGGCGGCTTTTGGCGAATTGTCCGGCGTGGCGCAGGAGTTGGCGCCGCATTGGGGCGCGGCGCGCATCGATCTGCCGGACCTGCGCTTTGAACTTATCGAGGGCGATGCGCGCACCACCCTGCCCGGCTGGGACGGGCGCGTCGATGCGTGGTTCCTCGACGGGTTTTCCCCCGCCAAGAACCCCGAGCTTTGGGGCGAAGCGCTGATGGCAGAGGTGGCGCGCCACATGGGTCCGGGCGCCAGCGCCGCGACCTATACCGCGGCGGGGCACGTCAGGCGCGCCTTGGAAGCGGCAGGGCTTGCGGTTGAGCGCATCCCCGGTTACGGGCGCAAAAGGCACATGACCCGAGCGGAGCGCAGCACATGACCGAACAGAACACCAAGCTTGGCATCTGGCTGATGGTGCTGACCACGTTCGTCTTTGCGGTTCAGGACGGGATTTCGCGGCATGTGTCCGGTGAATACAACGTCTACATGGTGGTGATGATCCGCTACTGGTTCTTTGCCGCTTTCGTCATGGCCGTGGCCGCACGCAAGGCCGGCGGTCTGCGCGGCGCCGTCAAGACCACGCAGCCCTTGTTGCAGATCTTTCGCGGTGTGCTGCTGGTGGCCGAGATCTGGGTGATGATCAGCGCCTTCGTGCTGCTGGGCCTCACCGAAAGCCACGCGGTGTTCACCGTCTACCCGCTGTTGATCGCCGCGCTGTCCGGGCCGATCCTTGGCGAAAAGGTTGGCTGGAAGCGCTGGTCGGCCATCGGCATCGGCTTCATCGGGGTGATCATCATCCTGCAACCCTCGGGCGGGGTGTTCTCGCCGCTGGCCGCGGTGCCGCTGCTCGCGGCGCTGATGTTCGCGCTCTACGGGTTGCTGACGCGCTACGTGGCGCGGCAAGACAGCGCGGCGACCTCGTTTTTCTGGACGGGGGTGTCCGGCGCCATCACCGCCACCGCCGTGGGCGTATTCTTCTGGGAGCCGATGAGCGGCCCGGACTGGGGCTGGATGATCGTGCTGTGCTTTACCGGGGCATTCGGGCATTTCACCCTGATCAAGGTCTATGAGGTGGCCGAAGCCTCTGCAGTGCAGCCCTTTGCCTATCTTCAGCTGGTGTTCGCCGCGACCATCGGCATGACGATGTTCGACGAGACGCTGCGCCCCAACGTGGTGATCGGCGCGACGATCATCGTTGCAGCGGGGCTGTTCACGCTGTGGCGCGAACAGCTGGCCAAGAAGAAAACCTAGGCCTGCCAGAACCTCGGGGTGAACAGCGCGAACACCGCCATCAGTTCGAGCCGCCCGGTCAGCATGGCAAAGGCGAGCATCCATTTCGCCGTATCATTGATGCCGGCGAAATTGCCCGCCGGGCCGATTTCGCTGCCAAGCCCCGGCCCGACATTGGCCAGCGCCGTCGCCGCCCCGGAAATCGAGGTGATGAAATCCAGCCCGGTCATGCCCAGCCCCACCGACAGCACCCCCAGCGACACCACGAAGAAGGCAAAGAACGCCAACACCGACGATAGCGTCTCGTCATCGACCGCCCGCCCCTGAAAGCGCGGCAAGAACACCCCGTGCGGGGCGCGGATGCGGCGCATCTGCACCCGGATCGAGGCGAACAGGATCTGATAGCGGAAGATCTTGATCGAACAGGTGGTCGAGCCGGCGCAGCCTCCGATCAGGCCGATGAAGAAGAACATCGTGATGACGAACGGGCCCCACCCCATGTAATCGACCGAGGCATAGCCAGTGCCCGAAATGATCGAAGTGATGTTGAACAGCGATTCGCGAAACGCCTGTTCCGGGTGGTGCGGAAACTGGACCATCAACGCCCCCGCCATCACGACAACCAGCACGACAATGGTCAGCAGAAAGGCGACGATCTGGCCGTCCTTCCAGAACGGGGTGTAATGGCCGTTCAGCATCTGGACATAGCGCACAAAGGGCAGCGCCGCCGAGATCATGAAGACCGACGCCACGTATTCCGCCGCCCCCGAGAAAGTGCCGAAGCTGGCGTCGTAGTTGGAAAAGCCCCCGGTCGACAGCGTGGTGAGCGCATGCACCGTCGCATCAAAGGCATTCATCCCGCACAGCATGTAGGAAATCGCGCAGGCCAGCGTCAATGCGACGTAGATGGTCGAGATCGACGAGGCGATTTCGGTGGCGCGGGGCAGGATCTTGCCCATGGTCTCGAACGCCTCGGATCGGAACACCTGCATCCCGCCCACCCGCAGCTCCGGCAGGAACACCATGGCGACCACAATGATGCCGATGCCCCCGAGCCATTGCAGGATGCCGCGCCACAGCAGCAGCCCCATGGGCAGATCGTCAAGCCCGACGAAGACCGTCGATCCGGTGGTGGTCAGGCCCGACATCGCCTCGAAATAGCTGTCAGTAAAGCTGGCCTCGGTTGCACCAAAGATAAAGGGCAGCCCGCCGAACAGCGGCAGCATCGCCCAGACGCCGACCGTGAGCAGAAAGGTCTGTTGCAGCGTCAGCCCTTCCTTGACCGCATTGGCGCAGCCAAGTGCGATCAGACCACCGATCAGAACGGTCAGCAAGCCGCATTCCAGAAAGACGTGCCATTCCCCCCGCCCTTCGGCGATATCGACGATCATGGGCAGGAACATGGTCGCGCCCAGCGTCGCAACAAGAAGGCCGATGACATAGGCGACGGGGCGGATATCGAACATGTGCGAGGGTTGGACCGTCCGTGCAGGTCTGTCAAGCCGCCGCGTTGTGCCACCGTTGCGCCCGCGCCCGAAGTGTCGCAACACTGCCGCCCGGCGTCGTCAGCCGGTCAGCAGGTCTTCGAACACATGCGGCAGGATCTGATCGCGGGTCAGCCCCATTCGGGCCAGTTGCGCATCGCTTTTCATTGGTAGTGCCCCGAGAGGTGGTGTAAGAGCGCCGACCTTCGGAGAGGTCCAAGGCTGATCAGGTCGCCACGGCGGAC
>NZ_JAUOQN010000063.1:0-22919 GCF_030547555.1 Salipiger sp. 1_MG-2023
GGGGGGGGGGGGGGGGGCGCCCGCGGGGGGCCGCCCATTAAGACGTGGGGGGTGGTTGCCCCGCACTCAAATTCCACCTCCCCAAAAAACCCCCCGGGGGTCCGGGGGTGTGAAACCCCCGGTCCTTTGCTATGATCCGGGCGCTGGTGCCGGTTCTGTGGGGTGCCTTCAGCGTTTACGCTCATCCAGTTCGGCGTTTGGCAGCCGCAATCAGTGGGCCAGCAATTCACCATCAGTTACTCTGTCGTCATGTTTGAAGAGGAAGGGCAGCGCCTCGCCTTCATCCAGCCCTGCATCGGACGCAAACTTCCTGAGGCCACAGTAGCCGTCTTCGGTCATGGCGACAGAAAAGCGGCGGGTGAGGCGGAAGCGCTTCGGCATGTCGGTCTCCTCGGGCACTCGCACCTTGCGTCTGCCTCAGAACGCCGCCGGGTCAAGAGCCATCACCGGCGCGGCGCCGCTCTCGATCCGGGCGAGGTGCAGCTTTGTCGCGGGCAACTGGCGCGCCATGTAATAGCGGCCCGTCGCGATCTTTGCTTGCAGAAACGCCGTGTCACCGCCTGAGCCCATCGCCTTTCCCGCAGCCCTGGCCATGCGGGCCCACATCAACCCGAGGCAGACATGCCCGAAGAGATGCATGAAGTCATACGAGCCCGCCAAGGCCTCGTCCGGCGAGGTCATGCCCTTCTGCATGAAGAACATCGCCGCCGCCTGAAGATCTTTCGACGCGGATTTGAGCGGGGTCAGGAACTGCGCCTCGAAGGCTTCATCGCCCTTGTTCTCGGCGATGAAGGTCTTGACCAGATCGAAAAACGCCATGACGTGCTTGCCGCCGTCCGCCGCCAGCTTGCGCCCGACAAGGTCCAGCGACTGGATGCCGTTGGTTCCTTCGTAGATCATGGTGATGCGCGCATCGCGCACGAACTGTTCCAGTCCCAGATCGCGGGTAAACCCGGCGCCGCCCGGAGTCTGCTGGGCCAGCACGCAGGTCTCGAACCCCTTGTCAGTCAGGAACCCTTTGATCACCGGCGTGAGCAACGAGATCAGCCCTTCGGCATCGGGGTCGTTGCAGCGCTGCGCCCGGTCGATCAGGCTCGCCCCCCAGAAGACAAAGGCGCGCGCGCCTTCGGTGATCGCCTTCTGGTCCATCAGCCCACGCCGCACGTCGGGGTGCACGATGATGGGATCGGCCGGCGCGTCAGGAGCGGCGATGCCGGTTACGGCCCGGCCTTGCTGGCGCTCTTTGGCAAAGGCCAGTGCGTTCTGATAGGCCACCGCACCCTGTGCATAGCCTTGCAGGCCGACGCCCAGCCGAGCCTCGTTCATCATGGTGAACATGGCGCGCATCCCCTTATGCGGCTCACCGATCAGCCATCCTTCGGCGCCCTCATAGCTCATCACGCAGGTGGCGTTGCCATGAATACCCATCTTGTGCTCTAGCCCAACGCACTCCAGTGTATTGCGCGCGCCCAGCGAGCTGTCCTCGTTGACGAGGAATTTCGGGACGATGAACAGCGAAAGCCCCTTTATCCCCTCGGGGCCGCCGGGGATCCGGGCCAGCACGAGGTGGATGATGTTGTCGCACAAATCGTGCTCGCCAGCGGAAATCCAGATCTTGGTACCGGTGATCGCATAGCTGCCATCGTCCTGCGGCTCGGCCTTGGTGCGGATCAGCCCCAGATCGGTGCCGCAGTGCGGTTCGGTCAGGTTCATCGTGCCGCCCCAGTCGCAGCTGACCAGTTTCGGCAGGTACATCGCCTTCTGCTCGGGTGAGCCATGGGCGTGGATGGCGTTATAGGCGCCATGTGTCAGCCCGGCGTACATGTTGAAGGCCATGTTCGCCGCGCTCAGAATCTCGCCGACCGCGGTCGACATCAGGTAGGGAAGCCCCTGACCGCCATACTCGGGGTCGCAGTCCAGCGCCGTCCAGCCACCGCGTCGCAGCTGATCGAAGGCGGCACGGAATCCGTCGGGGGTGCACACCACGCCGTTTTCCAAGCGACAGCCCTGTGCATCGCCCACCGCATTCAGCGGCGCGAGCACGCCAGAGGCCAGCTTGCCGGCCTCGTCGAGGATCGCCTGCGTGGTGTCGCGGTCAAGATCCTCGTAACCCGGAATACCGGCTTGGCTGACCTCCAGCATCTCGTGCAGCACGAATTGCATGTCCCGGACGGGAGCGGTGTAGCTTGGCATCGGTATCCTCCTCCTGTGGCGTCGGGCGGCGGCCTCCTCCTGACCGCGGGCACCTTAGCCTGCCTTTTTCTGCTCCAATTGTGTGAGCATCTTTTCACCCCAGGCAAGTTGATCCTTCAGATCCTTGATCGCCGCATCCAGATCTTCGCGCTCCTTGAGCAGATCGTCGAGCCGCTTGCGGGCGATCTCGTAAGTGCGCTCGATCTGGGTCTGCTGCTGGTCGCCGACATGGTACAGCTCAAGCAACTGGCGGATTTCCTCGAGGCTGAAGCCAAAGCGCTTGCCACGCAGGATCAGCTTGAGGCGGGCGCGATCACGACGGCTGTACAGACGTTTCTGGCCGACGCGTTGCGGAAAGATCAGTTCCTTCTGTTCATAAAAGCGCAAGGTGCGCGGGGTCACCTCGAAAAGATCGCACATCTCGCGGATGCTCATTGCCGTGTCTTCGCTCATTGCTCTTCTGGCCTCACCTAGCGTTATCATCAGCGTCAGGTGCCCCCTCGTTATAAAACATACAATGGGGATTTTGGTTTACGTAACAGGGACGTAACGTCACATCTGGGGGTGACGTAACTTCCTTTACGGTCAGTCGGTATTCGCCGAAATATCCTTGCCGGCAAAGACACGCCGATCAGGCCAAAATACGCTTAAAAGCGCTTTGATTCCGCTTTTAAAACGGTTTCCCTTGGATTCGATGCGAGGCTGGGTTCCGATGACGACTCGCTGTCAGGGCAGCGAGGCCGCGGTTTCGTCGCGCAGCTTGCGCAGCTCGGCCATCGCCTCGTCAAGCTGGCGGCGCTGCTCGGCCAGCTCCTTCATCTGCCGATCGGCCATGTCGACCCAGGCGCGCATCTGTGCCTCGGAGCCCTGCCGGTCGCGCATCTCGAGCCACTGCCGGATGTCCTCGAGCTGAAAGCCGAACTTGCGCCCGCGCAGGATCAGCACCATGCGGGCCACTTCGCGCGCGCCGTACCAGCGCGCACGCCCCTCGCGCTCGGGCGAGAGCAGTTCGATGTATTCATAATAGCGCAGGGTGCGGGGGGTCACCTCGAACCGCTCGCACATTTCCCTGAAGCTGAGACGGGTGTCGCTCATCTGCTCCTCCTTGCCCTCGGGCCGGACGGTATCCCCGGCGCAAGGACAGAGCAACCGCCTCTTGCAGGGCAGGGGCGGGGCTTTCATAAAGGTCGCAACTTGCAGCGAAAGAGACCCCGATGAGCACCGATCACACCGAGACTGCCCGCCGTTTCATGGAGGCGATCCCGCAGGCGCAGGCGCTCGGGCTCGAGATTCTCGAGATGCAGGGCGGCGTTGCGGTGATCCGGATGCCCTATGCCGAGGCGCTGGTGGGCGATCCTGAAACCGGGGTGATCCATGGCGGCGCGGTGTCGACGCTGATGGACACCTGCGGCGGCGCGGCGACGATTTCGCACCCGGGCAACGCCGGCGGCACGGCGACCATCGGGCTGCGCATCGATTATCTGCGCGGGGCGACGCCGGGGCAGGCGATCACCGCGCGGGCCGAATGCCACCACGTGACGCGCTCGGTCGCCTTCGTGCGGGCCACGGCGCATGACGACGATCCGGACCGGCCCGTGGCCACCGCCACCGGCACCTTTACCGTCGAGGCCAAGCCATGAGCCGTCCGGCCCCCGAGCCGATGCAGGTGGTCAAACAGCGCCGCGACGCCGCGCTGGCGACCTTGGCCGGACGCGTGCCCTACATCCGGTTTCTGAACATCACGTTCGATCGGCGCGGCGACGAATTGACCGGGGTGCTGAATTTTGACGGCAAGCTGATCGGCAACCCGCTGCTGCCGGCGCTGCATGGCGGCGTGACGGCGGCCTTTCTCGAGGTGACCTCGATCATTACGCTCAGCTGGTCGCTGCTCTGGGAAGATGTGGAAAGCGGTGCACTTAGCCCCGAAGCATTGCCGCGCCTGCCCAAGACCATCGACTTCAGCGTCGACTACCTGCGCACGGGGTTGCCGCGCGATGCCTATGCGCGTGCCACCGTGACCCGGTCGGGCCGGCGCTATGCCTCGGTGCGGGCCGAGGCATGGCAGGACAATCACGCACGGCCCATCGCGTCGTCGAACGCACATTTTCTGATGCCACGCGAAGGCTAGGGCAATTTGAATGCCTGCGAATGATTGTTCCGGGCGCGGCAATCGGTTAGCGCTCCGGGCAAGTTGACACGCGAGGCCCATGATGACCGCTCCGGATGCTGGTACACCCGTCACACATGCGCGCGTTCTGAAGATCGCGTTGCCGATCCTGCTGTCGAACGTGACGATCCCGATCCTCGGGGCGGTGGATACCGGCGTGGTCGGCCAGATCCCGCAGGCGGAACCGATCGCCGCGGTGGGCGTCGGCGCCATCGTGCTGTCGGCGGTCTACTGGATTTTCGGTTTCCTGCGCATGGGCACGGTGGGGCTCGCAGCGCAGGCGGCCGGGGCTGGCGATCATGGCGAAGTCACCGCGCTTCTGACTCGTGCGCTGTTGATCGGCCTGGCCGGAGGGGTTGCGCTGATCGTGCTGCAGCCGCTGATCTTTGCCGGCACCTTCGCGGTGTCGCCAGCCTCGGATGAGGTCGAGCGTCTGGCAAGGTCTTACATGGGCATCCGCATCTGGTCTTCGCCCGCAGCCGTGGCGATCTACGGCATCACCGGCTGGCTCATCGCGCAAGAGCGAACACGGGCGGTGTTCGCGCTGCAGCTTATGATGAACGGGGTGAACGTGGGGCTAGACCTGCTGTTCGTGCCGGTCCTCGGCTTTGGGGTCGAAGGTGTGGCGCTGGCCACCGCCATCGCCGAAATCTCGGGGCTGGTCATGGGCCTGTGGCTGTGCCGCGAAGCGCTGCGCGACCCGGCGGCACGGGCCTGGGCACGGGTGTTCGACAAGGCGCGGCTGCTGCGCATGGCGTCGGTGAATGTTGACATCCTGATCCGCTCGCTGCTGCTGCAATCGATCTTCGTGTCGTTTCTGCTGCTCGGTGGCCGGTTCGGAGATGTCACTCTGGCGTCCAATCAGGTGCTGCTGCAATTCCTCATGATCACCAGCTATGCTCTGGATGGGTTTGCTTATGCGGCCGAGGCACTGGTTGGCCGCGCCTTCGGGGCCGGCCGGGTGTCGGCCTTGCGGCGCAGTGCAGTAGTGACGAGCCTCTGGGCCGCGGGGGTGGCAATGTTGCTGGCAGGGGTGTTCTGGTGGTGGGGGCCGTGGCTGGTGGATCTGATGGCGAAGGATCCGCAGGTGCGCGAGGCGTCGCGACTGTATCTGCCATGGATGGTGGCCGCGCCTGTCGCGCAGCTTGGGCTGATCATGTTCGACGGCATCTTCATCGGTGCCACGCGATCGCGCGACATGCGTAACATGATGATCCTGTCGTCAGGGATCTATCTGTGCGCCGTGTTGCTGCTGATCGGCCCGATGGGCAATCATGGGCTATGGCTTGCGATGCTGATCTCGTTCGTAGCGCGAGGCCTGTCTCTTGGCGCACGCTATCCGGCGCTGGAGCGTGCGGCGAGGGCGTAGGGGGGGCGCTGCCCCCCGCGCGTCGCGCTCCCCCCGGGATATTTAAGGCCAGAAGAAGCAGGGGTGCCGCGCCTTGGTTTCTTCTGGCCTTAAATATCCCCGCCGGAGGCAGGCGGAACCCTGCGGCCGGGCGCGTCGTCGAATTTTGGGCGGGAAGGTCTCTGCGGGGCTCGCAATCGCTCCAGGCGAGGGGGCGGGCCTTGCGTCCGGGAGCGGATTGCTCAAGAGATGGGCCAGCAGGATCGCGCCCCCTATGCGCATCCGGGGACAACCAATTGGGACAGACCGATGAAACACCTGATGATCGCAACCGCGTTGACGCTGAGCCTTGCCGGGGCTGCCTCGGCCCAGACCATGCTGACAGTCGCCAACTGGTTGCCGCCGTCGCATCCTCTGGTCTCGGACCTGATTGTGCCGATGACCGAGAAAATCGCCGAAGCAACCGGCGGCGAGGTCACCGCCAACATTCTTCCCGCGCCGCTGGGGCCGCCGCCCGCGCATTTCGATTTCGCCGTCAACGGCGTCGCCGACATCACCTTTGGCGTGCAGGGATTCACTCCCGGCCGCTTCAAGACCACCAATATCGTCGAATTGCCGTTCCTCGGCGAGACGGCCGAGGCGATCTCGGTTGCTTATTGGCGGGTGTTTGACGCTATGTTGAAGGATGCGGGCGAATACGATCAGGTCAAGGTTCTGGGGGTGTTCAGCCACGGGCCGGGCGAGATCTTTGTCAAGGAGGGCGATCTGAGCAGCCCCGATGTGCTGAAGGGCAAGAAGATCCGTGTCGGCGGCGGCATCGTTCACGAGGTTGCCAGTGCGCTTGGCGCTGTTCCGGTGGAGGGGCCGTCTACCAAGGCCTATGAGCTGCTGAGCCAAGGCGTCGCCGACGGGATTTTCTTTCCCTATGAGTCGGTGAATTTCTTCAAGCTGATCCCGCAGCTTGATCAGGCGATTGCGGTGCCGGGCGGGCTGTACAACACCTCGTTCTACGTCATCATGAACAAGGCCAAGTGGGACAGCCTGACGCCGCAGCAGCAAGAGGCTATCGACAGCGTCACCGGCGAGGCCCTGGCGCGGATGGCGGGCAAGATGTGGGATGCCGCCGATGCCAAGGGCAAGGCCGCGATGGAAGGTGAAATCGACATTTTCCCCGCAACCGAGGCCCAGCTTGCCGCATGGGAGGGCGCCTTGTCGCCGCTGGTGCAGGCCAAGCTTGACGAGGCCGCAGAGACCGGGATCGATGCTCAGGCGGCCTATGACATGCTCAAGGCGGAAATCGCGACGGAAACCGCCAGCCAATGACCCGGCCTGCCCCAATTGATCACGGTGCCCCTGCGGGGGCACTGCGCGTGGCGCTGGCCGCGCTCGGCGGTGTGCTGTTGATGGCGCTGATGGCGCTGACGGTGGTGGACGTGATCGGGCGCTATCTGTTCAATGCGCCGCTGATCGGGGCGACCGAGCTGACCGAGCTGCTGCTGGCCGCCGTCATCTTCCTTGGCCTTCCCGCCGTGGCGCTGGCCGAAGAGCATGTCAGCGTCGATCTGCTGACCGACCGGATGCCGCCTTGGGTGCAGCCGTGGCGGTTGGCGCTGGCGGGGCTGTTTTCCGGCGTGGTGCTGGCGCTGGTGACTTGGCGCATCTGGATCTATGCGGGGCAGATCGGCAGCTATGGCGGGGCGACCAACAGCCTGCGCCTTCCGATCGCACCGCTGGGCTATTTCTGCGCGCTGTGCACCGGGGCCGGGGCGCTGATCACCGCGCTGATGCCGCTGCCGCGCCTCTTCCGGAAAGACTGAGATGGAACACTGGCCGACGGGAATGGCGGTGCTGACCGTGCTGCTGCTGCTGGGCGTACCAATTTCGATGGCGCTGGCCGGGGTCGGTCTGGCCGGGGTCGCCGCGATCATCGGCTGGTCTCCGGCGTTGTCGCTGATTGGCAGCGCGTTTTTCGACAATGGGCGGGAGTATTCGCTGTCGGTGTTGCCACTGTTCCTGATGATGGGCAATTTCGTGGTGCAATCGGGGATCGCCGAAGAGCTTTATACCTCGGCCTATGCATGGCTGCGCCACCGCAAGGGCGGGCTGGCCATGGCGACGGTGGTGGCCTGCGGGGCGTTTTCTTCGGTGTGCGGCTCGTCGATGGCGACGGCGGCGACGATGACGCGGATCGCGCTGCCCTCGATGCGGCGCTTTGGCTATCCTGACCGCTTGTCGACCGCCTCGATTGCCGCGGGGGGCACGCTGGGCATTCTCATTCCGCCCTCGGTGATCCTTGTGTTCTACGGCATCCTGACACAGCAGGACATCGGCAAGCTGTTTCTGGCCGGGCTGATCCCCGGCGTGATCGGTGTCATCGGCTATGCCATCGCGGTGCGGCTGTCCATCGCGCTGGGAAAGATCGACTTGCCGGTTGAGCCAAAGCTGCCGCTGATGGATCGCATTCGGGCGCTGAAGGGCACGGCGGGGGCGCTGGCCCTGTTCGTGTTCGTGATGGGGGGCATCTATCTGGGCGTGTTCACCCCGACCGAAAGCGCCGGGATGGGCGCGGGGGGCGCGTTTCTTCTGGTGCTGCTCAGCGGAAAGTTCAGCAAGGACAGAATGATCGCGGTGCTGTACGACACCATGAAGACCACCTCGATGATGTTCTTCATCCTGTTCGGGGCGCTGACCTTTACCAATTATGTCAACATGTCGGGTATGACCGCCGACATTCAGGCCTTTCTGGCACTGTTCGGAGACAGCCCGACCACGACCATTCTGGTGATCCTTTGCATCTACCTCGTGCTGGGGTGCCTGCTGGAGAGCCTGTCGATGATCATGCTCACGGTGCCGGTGTTCTATCCCATCGTTGCCGCGCAGGGGATTGACCTGATCTGGTTCGGCATCTTCGTGGTCATGGTGACCGAGATTTCCTACATCACGCCGCCTGTCGGGATGAATGCCTTTGTGCTGCGCTCGGTGGTGCCAGACGTACCGCTAAGCACGATCTTTCGCGGGCTCGGCCCGTTTGTGGTGATGGATATCTTGCGGGTGGCGCTGCTGACAGCGGTGCCGGGGCTGGTGTTGCTACTGACCTGACCCGGCTCAGCGCGCGCTTATCGCATGGGTCAGGGTTGCGCCGAATTCATAATAGCCGGCCTTGAGCGCCGTCAGGCTTTCGTCGTGGCGCGGCACCGGGGCCACCGGCAGGCCCGCGCGATCCCCGCTTAGCAGCGCCTCGGCGCAGGCCGTGCCGAACACCGTGCCGGGGCCGATGCCGCGCCCGGAATAGCCGTGGCAGCCAAGCCCGGTTTCGCCAAGCGCGGTGATCTTGGGGATGTGATCCGAGGTCATGGCGATGCGCCCGCTCCAGCCGTGGACAAACGGCAGATCGGCCAGTTCCGGGAACAGTTGCGCCAGTTTGCGGCGGGCCCATGCGGCGTGGATGCCCGCGCCGGGGCCGTCCAGATTGCCCATGGCGCCGATGATCATCCGCCCATCGTTGTCGGTGCGAAAGGACGACATTACCAGCGCGGTATCCCAGCAGCCTTCGAGCCGGGGCAGGATCTTGGCCCGCGCTGGCTGCGGCATCGGCACGGTGGCGAACTGGCCGTACCAGACCGGCACATAGGCGGGCGCGGGCGGCCCGCCCAGCGGCAGGTGATAGGCCCCCGACGCCAGCAGCAGCGCCCCGGCGCGCAGCCTGTGCCCGTTGCAGGTGATGCGCCAGCCGCTGCCGTCCGGCGCCACGCTGCTCACCGGGCTGGCCTCGTGCAGGGTTGCGCCCGCCTGCTGCGCGGCGCGGGCGAGGCCACGCACATAGCTTAGAGGCTGGATGGTGCCGGCGCGCGGATCGAACAGCGCCCCATGCACCGCATTGCTGCCGGTGCGGGCCTGCGCCTCGGCGGCGTCCAGCAGTTGCAACGGTGCACCGGCGGCATTGCCTTGCCGATGCCGCTCGCGCAGATCGTCCATCCCCGTGGGGGCATGGGCGCAGTGCAGCGTGCCATTGCGGGTGGCCTCGCAGCGGATGCCCTCGCGCGCGATCAGGCCAAACACCTGATCGGGCGCGCCGCCAAGCCGGTCGATCAGCGCCCGGCCAGGGCCAGCGCCCAGCTTTGCGGTGATCTCGTCGGGCTTGAGCCACAGCCCGGCATTGGCCAGCCCGACATTGCGCCCCGAGCCGCCATGCCCGATCTTGCGCCCCTCGAACAGCGCCACTTTCGCGCCGCGCCGCGCCGCTTCCAGCGCCGCCGAACAGCCGGTAAAGCCGCCCCCGATGATCGCAAGATCGACCACGGCATCAGCGTCGAACGGTGCGCCCGAGACATGCTCGCGCGCGCTGGCCTGCCAGAGGTTGGTATCGGGGGCGGATGGCATCTGCAGAGTCCTTTTCCGGGGCGGCTCGATAGGGTTGCCGCATCAAAGCGATGCGCCGCACGCGGGGCAGAGGCAAGCTCTGGCGCAACTATGCGCCACCCGGGCGCGGCGAACTGCTGCCTTAGCGGGCGGGCACCAGCTTGCCGGGGTTCATCAGGTTCATCGGGTCAAGCGCGGTCTTGATCTGGCCCATCACATCCCAGCCATCGCCATGCTCGGCGCGCATATAGCCGGTCTTGCCCATGCCGATGCCATGTTCACCGGTACAGGTGCCGCCAAGCGCCAGCGCGCGCTCTGCCATGCGATGCGACAGGCGCTTGGCTTCTTCGATCTCGGCGGGTTGATCCGGGTTGATCAGCAGGATGGCGTGGAAGTTGCCGTCGCCGACATGGCCCAGAATCGGGCCGGGGATCAGGCTTGCCGCGATATCGGCCTGCGTCTGCTCGACCGCATCGGCAAGACGCGAGATGGGCACGCAGATATCGGTGACCAGCGCCCGCGCGCCCTTGCGGCTGGCAAGGATGGCGTAATAGCCGTTGTGGCGCAGCGCCCAGAGCGCGCGGCGCTCTTCCTCGCGCGCCGACCAGCGGAAGGTCGAAGCCCCGTGATCGGCGACAATCTCGGCAAAGCGTTCCGCGTCCTGCGCCACGCTGGCGTCCGAGCCGTGAAATTCCACCAGCAGATGCGGTGCCTCGGACATTGCCATGCCGGAATAGGCAGTAAAGGCCCGCGCCGTGGCCGCATCGACAAATTCGATGCGGGCCATGGGGATGCCCATCTGGATCGTCTCCATCACCGCCGAAACTGCCGCGTGCATATCGGGAAAGGCGCAGATGCCCGCGCTGGTCGCCTCGGGTATGCCGTGCAGCTTCAGCGTCAGTTCCGTGACAAGGCCCAGCGTGCCCTCCGAGCCCAGCATTAGCGCCGTCAGATCGTAGCCCGCGGCGGATTTGCGGGCGCGGGTGCCGGTGCGGATCACCCGCCCGTCGGCCAGAACGACCTGCATGCCCAGCACATTGTCGCGCATCGAGCCATAGCGCACCGTGGTGGTGCCCGAGGCGCGGGTCATCGCCATGCCGCCCAGCGTGGCATTCGCCCCCGGATCGACCGGAAAGAACAACCCCGTCGCCCGCAGCTCTTCGTTCAGCGCCTCGCGGGTGACGCCCGGCTGCACCGTGACATCCATGTCGGCGGGGCGCAGTTCCAGCAGCTTGTTCATCCGGGTGAAATCAACCACCACGCCGCCGCGCACCGCCAGCCCGTGGCCTTCTAGCGAGGTGCCCGCGCCCCAGCCGATCATCGGGCAGCGATGCTCGGCGCAGATCTTCACCAGCCCCTGCACATCGCTCAGGCTCTGCGGATAGGCGATCGCATCGGGAACCACCGGCGGAAAATACGATTCCGAGCGCGCATGAAGTTCCAGTTCTGACTTGGAGCGACTGAGCCGTTCGCCTAACAGGGAGGAAAGAGCGTCGAGCGCCGTGGCGATGGTCATGAATACCTCCGAGCAATCGGTTGATGTTACCCTTGCCATGCGCCTTCGAAAAGCCAAAGGGGACGTGGCGATGGTCCGGGCATTTTCCCGCCAATGGACGGAAATGACCAGCAGCTTCGGGCGGGGCTGGAACACAATGCGACACAAGGCACCGGGGCAGGTGAGCTTTTGGTTCGTCGCGCTGTTCGTCGGCATTGCATCCGGCTGCGCAGCGACAGTGTTTCGGTTTGCAATCAGCCGCTTGCAGGCGTTTCTTTACGGCACCGAAGATGTCAATACGCTGGCGAGTTTTGCCAGCACCCTGCCGTGGATCTGGGTGCTGCTGATCCCCGTGACCGGGGGCATCGTCGTCGGAATCATTGTGCAGTACTTCACCCCGGACGGGCGGGTGCGGTCGGTTTCCGATGTGATCGAAGGGGCGGCGCTGAACGACGGGCGGGTGGAAAAGAAGGCGGGTATCGCCTCTGCGTTGTGTTCATGGATAACCCTTTCAACCGGGGGTTCTACGGGCCGCGAGGGCCCCGTTGTCCATATCGCCGCGATGATCGCCAGCTGGACCTCGAACCGGCTGAGAGTCGACGGCATTACCGGGCGCGATCTGCTTGGCTGTGCGGTGGCAGCGGCGGTGTCTGCCAGCTTCAACGCGCCCATCGCCGGGGCGCTGTTCGGGCTCGAAGTGGTGCTACGCCATTTCGCGCTGCATGCCTTTGCCCCGATCGTCGTGGCCAGCGCTGCGGGCACCGTCATCAACCGGCTCGCCTTTGGCGATGTGACCGAATTCCTGCTGCCCGGCACCACCACGGTCGAATTCTATCTCGAGTTGCCGGCGTTCTTCCTGATGGGGATGGTGTGCGGGCTGGTGGCGGTGCTGATGATGCGGGCGATCTTCTGGTCCGACGATTTCGGCAATCGCGTGCAGAAATGGCTGGGGTTGCCGCTGGTGCTGCGCCCGGCACTGGCCGGGCTGTTGCTGGGCGCGCTTGCGATCCAGTTCCCGCATATCATCGGCGTTGGCTATGAGACGACCTCGCTGGCGCTGACCGGCGGGCTAGGGCTTGGCGCGGCCTTTGTGTTTTGCGTGGTCAAGGTGGCGGCGGTGTCGATCACCATGGCAGGGCGCATGGGCGGCGGCGTGTTTTCTCCTTCGTTGATGGTGGGCGCGCTGACCGGGCTGACCTTTGCCCATATCGCTACCAGCCTGTTCCCCGAGCAGAGTTCGGCCTTCACGCTGTATGCGCTTGCGGGGATGGGCGCCGTGGCGGCGGCGGTTCTGGGCGCGCCGATCTCGACCACGCTGATCGTGTTCGAACTGACCGGGGACTGGCAGACCGGGCTTGCGGTGATGGTGTCGGTGTCGATGTCCACCGCCGTGGCGTCGCGTCTGGTCAATCGCAGCTTCTTCCTGACCCAGCTGGAGCGGCGCAAGGTGCATCTGGCCGCCGGGCCGCAAAGCTATCTCCTGGCGATGTTCCGCGTTGCCGGGGTGATGCGCAAGATCGACGATCCGGGCGCGGCAGACGAGGAAGCCTGCCTGCGGATGATCGATCAGGGGCTTTATGTTAAAACCACGGCGACGCTGGAAACCGCGCTGCCGCGTTTTGACAAATCCGGCGTGGCCTTCCTGCCGGTGGTGACGCTGGATGCGCAAACCCAGGAGCCGCTTCTGCAGGGGGCGCTGTTCCATGTCGACGCGCTCAAGGCCTATAACCGCGCGCTTGCGGCCACCGCTGCCGAAGAACACAGCTGAGGCGTCAAGTTCCTGCACGAAATGGTTCCCGGATGTGTCTGGGTCTGCGCGGATTTCCGCGCATCGCGATCACGCACCCTTTCTTTTGGTTAAGTGATCGTAAAAAGATGTGACTGAGCTTCGGGACACACGAGGCAGGGCAGATCCAAACTCTTCGAGGGACAGAATGAGTGTGAACGGCAACCGGAGGGCACGTCTCGCCCTTCCTTTGATGTGTGTGTTGATGACGGCCGTTGCGGCCTGTTCCAGCAACCCCACCCCCGATATCCGATATGCCTCTGAAGGCGGACTTGACCTTGATCGCCGCGCCATGGCGCTGCGCGAGGTGAAGGCGCTTCAGAACAAGGGGGCCCGCGTGTGGTGCGTGCCCTTCGCCCGCAATGCCAGCGGTGTCAATATTCGCGGCAACGCCAACACATGGTGGGGCAAGGCGGCGGGGGTCTATGATCGCGGTCGCAAGCCGGTGGTTGGCGCTGTCATGGCCTTTGCCGGCACCTCGGGCATGAGCATGGGTCACGTCGCGGTGGTCTCCGAGGTGGTGTCGGAACGCAGGCTCAAGATCGACCATGCCAACTGGAACCGCAACAAGGTATCGCTTGGCATGTTGGTCGAGGATATCTCGCCGCGCAATGACTGGAGTTCGGTGCGGGTGGAGAGCAATCCGGGGAGCTTTGGCAAACCATACCCGATCAACGGGTTCATCTATCCCAAGCAGGATAGCTGATACGAAAAAGGCCCCCGGATCGGGGGCCTTTTCACATTCGGGAAATGCGCGTCAGACCAGTTCGACGGCAACGCCATCCTGAACATGAAACGCAAGATAGCCCCGAAGCGCCGCGCCCTCATCGGTCGGGTTCTCATAGGACCAGACGGCGTTTTCGTAGGTCCGGCTTTTTGATGCGATGTTGTAATAGGTGGCCTCGCCAAGCCACTGGTTGCGGGTCCGGTAGTCGGACGGCTCAAGAAACGCTGTGGCGATATCCTCGCGCGGGAAATAAATCACAAAGGGCATGTCGCCTTCGGTCAACTCCATCGCGCGGCTGCTTTCGCCAAGGACAGCGCCGCCGGCGCGGATCACCCATGTGCCGTTCGTCGGCCGGACCTTGATATGTTTCAACATGTCTTCTCTCCCCGTTTGCACCCCGGATGATATACCAATCGGAATGCGACAGTGTTGTGTCATTACGGCGCAGGCGCGCCGCGTGCTTGTGTCTGTTCGGCGAGGCGACGCCGCAGCCTGTTGCGCTCAGAAAGGAGCGCAGGCGCGGGCGAGCCATGCCGCGTCTTCCGTGTCGACCAGCGGACCAATCCTGACGAGGACTTCCGCGTGGTAGGCATTGAGCCAGTCACGATCTTCTTCGGTCAGCAGATCTGGCACAATCAGCCTGCGATCGATCGGCACCCATGTCAGGGTTTCGAAACGCAGCATCGCGGGCACCGTCTGCCCCGGCAGGGGCGGCGCGTCTTCGACCGCGATGAGGTTCTCGATACGGATACCATAAGCCCCCTCGCGATAGAAGCCCGGTTCGTTCGAAAGGATCATGCCCGGCGCAAGGGGGACGGTGCCGGTGCGGGCGATGCGCGCGGGCCCTTCGTGCACGCTAAGATACGCTCCCACGCCATGCCCGGTGCCATGCCCATAATCAAGCCCCGCCTGCCAGAGCGCGGCGCGCGCCAGTGCGTCGATGTCACGCCCGGCAAGGCCACGCGGGAAGCGCAGCCGGGACAGCGCGATCATGCCCTTGAGCACACGGGTAAAGCTGTCTTTCTCGGTATCGCCCGGGGTGCCGATGGCGATGGTGCGGGTGATATCGGTGGTGCCGTCGACATATTGGCCGCCGCTGTCCATCAGCAGCAGATCACCCGCGTTCACCACGCGGTTTGTCGCCTCGGTGACGCGGTAATGCACGATGGCGCCATTTGGCCCGGCACCCGAAATCGTCTCGAACGAGATGTCGCGCAGCGCGTTGGTGGCGCGGCGTTCGGCTTCCAGTGCCTTCACCGCGTCGATTTCGGTAAAGCTGCCGGGCGTCTGCCGGTCGAGCCATGCAAGAAAACGCACCATCGCCGCGCCGTCGCGCAGATGGGCGGCGCGGGCACCGGCAAGCTCGGCGGTGTTCTTGCAGGCCTTGGGCAGCAGGCAAGGATCCGGAGCCTCGATGATCTTGGTGCCACGAAGCGCATCGGCGACGGCAACGGGGCAGGTGGCCGGATCGATGCGCACACGTCCCTCCAACGTTGCGATGGCCGCAAGGAAGCCGTCCGGTGGCAGGATCGAGACCCGCTCTCCGAGATGTGCGCCAAGCTTTGCCAGCTTTTCTTCGGCGATGAACAGCTCGACCGTACCGTCGGCGTTGAGCAGGGCAAAGCTGTGCGGCACCGGGTTGCGCGGGATGTCGCTGCCGCGGATGTTGAGCAGCCAGGCGATGCTGTCGGGCAGCGTGAGAACACAGCAAGCCGCCCCCAGATCCCGTGCCAGACGGGCGATCTTGTCGTCATGGGATTCGCCCGAAAGGCTGACGTCCTGCGCAAAGACCGCCCCCATGGGCGGCGCAGGTTGATCTTCCCAGATCGCATCGATGAGGTTGTCGGTGAAGCGTAGTTCTACGCCGCGCAGGTCGGCCTCAAGGCGGCGCACTTGTTCGACCGAGAACAGCCAAGGGTCGATACCTATGCTGCCGCCATCGGGCAGCTTGTCCGAGATCCACTCGGCAAGGCCGGTCTCGGGCCAGTCGACGGGAGTGAAGACATCGGCCACCTGCGCCTTGACCTGCACCCGATATCGGCCATCGACAAAGACCCCGGCAACGTCGCGCAAGGCAACGCAGTAGCCCGCAGAGCCGGTGAAGCCGGTCAGCCATGCCAGACGGTCATCATGTGGTGCAACATATTCGCCCTGATGGGCATCGGCCCGAGGAACGATGAAACCGTCGATTTGCCGCGCATCGAACAATCCGCGCAGCCGTTCGAGACGCATGGGACCCTGATCCGGATGGGCGGTTTCGGTGAACTGCTGATACATGCTGCGCCTTTCCTTGATGGTGTGCGCTTTGTGAGCGCCGAGGCGGGGGCCAGCCCCCGCACCCCCGGAGTTTAAGGGCAAGATGAAGGGGCGGCGTTGCGCTTCATCTTGCCGAATAAACACCGGGGGGAATTGGCCATAAGGCCAAGGGGGGCAGCGCCCCCAATCGTTCCATTACCCTGCCCGGCGGATGCCCATGAAGCGGGCCCGGGCGCGCGGATCGCTGTCGAACAGCGCGGCAAGCTGTTCGGTCATCGCGCCGGCAAGCTGTTCGACGTCGGTGATCGTGACCGCGCGGTTATAGTAGCGCGTCACGTCATGACCAATGCCGATGGCGAGCAATTCCACCTGCTTGCGCCGTTCGACCATAGCGATCACGTCGCGCAGGTGTTTTTCCAGGTAATTCGCCGGGTTCACCGACAGAGTCGAATCATCGACCGGGGCACCGTCGGAAATCACCATCAGGATCTTGCGGGCCTCGGGGCGGGAGATCATGCGGCGGTGCGCCCATTCCAGTGCCTCGCCGTCGATGTTTTCCTTGAGCAGCCCCTCTTTCATCATCAGCCCAAGGTTGTCTCGCACCCGACGCCAAGGCGCGTCGGCGCGCTTGTAGATGATGTGGCGCAGATCGTTGAGCCGCCCCGGTTGTTGTTCGCGCCCTTCGTTGAGCCATTTCTCACGGGCGGTGCCGCCTTTCCACGCACGGGTGGTAAAGCCGAGGATCTCGACCTTGACCGAGCAGCGTTCCAGCGTGCGGGCCAGAACGTCAGCACAGATCGCGGCGATCGAGATCGGGCGCCCGCGCATCGATCCCGAGTTGTCGAGCAGCAGCGTGACCACTGTGTCGCGGAATTCGGTGTCTTTCTCGATCTTGAAGCTGAGCGGTGTCGTCGGGTTGGCGACGACGCGGGCGAGGCGGCCTGCGTCGAGGATGCCTTCTTCGAGATCGAATTCCCAGCTGCGGTTCTGCTGGGCCTGAAGCCGGCGCTGCAGCTTGTTGGCCAGCCGCGACACCGCGCCCTTGAGGGGTTCGAGCTGCTGGTCGAGATAGGCACGTAGCCGTTCGAGCTCCTGCGGATCGGCAAGTTCCTCAGCGGGGATCTCTTCGTCGTGGGCGCCGTCGTAGACCTTGTATTCCGGGTCGGCCTCGGACACTGGCGCCGGGGCGGGCGGCTCCATCGGAGCGTCACCCTCGGGCATTTCGGTTTCCTCGCCCATTTCCTGATCGGCGAGATCGTCGGTCGAGACCTGGGCCTGGCTGGCATCCTGGGTCTGGTCCTGCGATTGCTCGGGAGAGGCCTCGGCCTCGTCCTGATCGTCGGCATCGTCACCGCTGCTGTCGGGCTGGTCCTCTTCGGCGCCTTCGGGTTCGGCCTCGTCGCTGTTGTCTTCGTCGAGCGAATCTGGGTCTTCGCCAAGCTGATCGCCATAGCCCAGATCGGTGATCATGCGCCGGGCGAACTTGGCAAAGCTGGCCTGATTGGCGAGCGTGTCTTCGAGTCCTTCGAGCGTGCCGCCGGCCTGATCCTCGATGAAGCCGCGCCACAGTTCCATGACATGGGCGGCATCCTTGGGCAGATCGCGCCCGGTGGCGAGATGGCGGATCAGATAGCCCGCCGCAACCGGCAGGGGCGCCTCTGCCGCCTGGGTGATCTGGCCATAGCCGCGACGCGCCGCTTCGTTGCCGATCTTGGCGTCGATGTTGCCGGCGGTGCCGGGCATATCGCGCGCGCCCATCGCCTCGCAGCGGGCGGTTTCCATCGCTTCGTAAAGCTCGCGCGCCATGTCGCCGGGCGGCGCGTAACGTGCGTGGGTGCCCGCATCGTGATAGCGGCGATACAGCGCCAGCGCGTCGGCGGTGCCACGCGCCAGCAGCACCTCGTCGCGGGTCATGCGCCGGCTGACCTGCGGCAGGCGCATGTTGTCGCCGGAGACGCCCGATGGATCGACGGTGAAATTCACCGACAGATCGGGGTCGTCGGCCATGACCTTTGTTGCCTCGGCCAGAGCTTTCTTGAAGGGATCAGCGGGGTTGTCATCGCGCATTGCCATGCGCTCAGGTTTCGCGCCTTGGCGGGAGCTTGGCAAGGGGCAAATGCAGCCCTAGCGGTTGATCATCCGGTGGCAGGTGAAAAGCTGGTTCATCGCCGTGGTTTCGGCGAGCCGGGCGCGGCGGGCGTCGTCGTTGAAACTGCCGGTTTCGAGCAGCGCCAGCTGGTCGCGTTTGGCGCGGATACGCAGCATCATGTTGAGTTCGCGCCCCGCCTGCGTTTCGCCGGGAAGGGGAAGGCGCGTGGCGTCATACAGCGCCCTGACCCAGTCGCGGCGGAGTTCCAGCGCGTCGGCGAGCGGGTCCTGGATGAGCCAGGAATGTTGCAGCAGCGCTGTCAGCCGCCCCAGACAGACGGCGTAATCCGCCGCCAGCAGCATTTGCCCTCGGCTGACTTCGTGGGTTTCCGCAAGATCCTGTGTCTCGGCAGCGCCCGGGCCAGCCGCCAGCCAGAGGCAGAACAGGGCGCAGATGCGGGCGTACAGCAGGCGTATCAGGGGTGATCTGGTCATGCCGTGAGCCTGCGACGCAAACCTTCAGATTCCGTGAAAACACCGAACGGACGCGTTCGACCTGATTGTATTGGCTGTCAAGCTATCAATCAAAGGTAGAATCAGGCAAAGCTGACACGCGTCAGGGGCAATCCTGACCTGTCTTCGGAGGAACCGGGAATGGCCTTTCTTCGCCTTGCGCCTGTGGCGCTGTTCGCACTGACTGGCACCGCGCAAGCCGCAACGCTCTCATATTCTGTGACTGAAATCGGAGACAGGGTGGTTGGCAACGCTCTGAATGGTTCCGGAACCGTGGTCGGCCGCGACGGTGCCTACGGGTTCATCTACAAGGACTCGGCGATGAGGCTGCTTCCGCCTGACGAAGATCACTACTGTTGCAGCATCGCCTTTGCCGTGAACAACGATGATGTCGCCGTCGGTCACACGGCCTGGGACTATTACGACTCCGGCAATTCCAACGCGACGAAATGGGCGGGTGGTGTCGGCGAGGAGATGTCCAACTTCAGGACCAGCGCGCGCGATATCAACGACAGCGGAATGAGCGCCGGCATTGCCTGGAGCGGGTTCAGCAATGAGGAGGCCTTCGTTTGGTTCGCGGACGGGTCTCAGCGCTACCTCGGCCATCTTTACTCGGCAGATTACCGGTATTCCTACGCATACGCCCTGAACGAGTCTGGTCAGGTGGTCGGCCAAAGCGATGTCGAATGGCAGTACGGCATGTCCGATCTGCCGCATGCCTTCATCTGGGACCTTGGGACCGGGATGCTGGATCTGAACGATCGGGTCGATACGGGCGCGACGGTGCTGACATCGGGCAATGATATCAACGATTTCGGAGTGATCACCGGCAGCGAGGTCACGGGCGACGTGCTGTCTGGCTTTTATCTGGATGGCAGTGATTACCGCTCTGTCGAGTCGGGTGCGCTTGGATTTTCGGTCGTTACCCCGAGCGCGCTCAACAACGAGGGGATTGTCGTGGGCTCGGCGGGCGACGACGAGGCGGGGTTTTCCGCCTTCTTCTGGGCGATGGAGGGCGGCATGGTCGATCTCAATACGCTCATCGACCAGGCGCTCGGCATTTCGCTGATCGAGGCGGTCGACATCAATGACGCGGGCCAGATCCTTGCCCTCGGCAATACCGATGGCAGCTTTTTCAGCGCGGATGCCAACCGGACCTTTCTGCTGACCCCGCTTGCACCGGTGCCGCTTCCGGCCTCGATGCTCATGCTTCTCGCCGGGTGCATGGCGCTGTGCGCGCTGCGCCTTCGTGGCGTGGGAACGTAAAAAGCCCCGCCACAAGGGCAGGGCTCTCGATACCGTCGATGCGGCAATCAAGTCAGGCGATGCTTAGGCTTGCGGCGCTCTCGGGCAGTTCCTCATCAAAGCAGCGCTGGTAGAACTCTGCCACGGTCTGGCGTTCAAGCTCGTCGCATTTGTTGAGGAAGGACAGGCGGAAGGCGTAGCCCACATTGCGGAAGATTTCCGAATTCTGCGCCCATGCGATCACCGTGCGCGGCGACATCACCGTCGACAGCTCGCCGTTCATGAAGGCGCGGCGGGTGAAATCGGCCACCGTGACCATCTGGCGAATGGTCTTGCGACCCTTCTCATTATTGTAATGCGGCGCCTTCGACAGAACGATGTTCACCTCGGCATCGATGCTCAGGTAATTGAGCGTCGCCACCAGCGACCAACGGTCCATCTGGCCCTGGTTGATCTGCTGGGTGCCGTGATACAGGCCCGTCGTGTCGCCAAGGCCGACGGTGTTCGCTGTGGCAAAGATGCGGAAATACTTGTGCGGCGTCAGCACTTGATTCTGATCCAGCAGCGTCAGCTTGCCGTCGGTTTCCAGCACGCGCTGGATCACGAACATCACGTCGGCGCGACCCGCATCATATTCATCGAACACGATGGCGCAGGGGTTGCGCAGGGCCCAGGGCAGGATGCCTTCCTGAAATTGCGTGGTCTGCTTGCCGTCGACCAGCTTGATCGCATCCTTGCCGATCAGGTCGATCCGGCTGATGTGGCTGTCGAGGTTGACCCGCACCGACGGCCAGTTCAGGCGGCTTGCCACCTGTTCGATATGGGTCGACTTACCCGTGCCGTGGTAGCCTTGGATCATCACGCGGCGGTTGTTGCGGAACCCTGCAAGGATGGCCAGCGTGGTGTCGGGGTCGAATTTGTAAGTGCTGTCAAGCTCCGGCACCCGATCGGTGCGGTCGGCAAATCCGTGCACCACCATATCGGTGTCGATGCCGAACACTTCGCGCACCGCGATCTCTTCGGTCGGCTTCGCATTGACGTCGATATCGCTCATCTTCGGCCCCTGGTCTTTCTTGCAAGAATTGTCGCCCCGTGGTGCCCGATATCAGGCGCAAGGGCAAGAGTGCCCGGCCCATGCTTTGGGGTTTGCCGTTCCAATGCCGCCGCGATAGGCTCTGGCAAAACGCACCCGGCAGGCAGGTTGGACGTGAACACGCCCTTATCCGAGATTGAAGACCTCATCTCGCGCATCGCCATGGGCGACCGTGCGGCCTTTCGCACGCTTTACGGTCGGACCTCTGCGAAACTCTTTGGCGTGTGCCTGCGTGTCTTGAACGACAGGGGACAGGCCGAGGAGGCGTTGCAGGAAGCTTATGCCAAGATATGGACACGCGCCGGGCAGTACCGGGTCAACGGGTATTCGCCGATGACCTGGCTGATCACGCTGGCGCGCAACACAGCCGTCGACAAACGCCGTGCCTCCGGGAGCGCGCGCCGCTACGCGCCCATCGACGCGGCAGAGCTGATCGCAGATCCGGGGCCGGGCCCCGCGCAGCAGGCCGAGGCCAGCGACGAGTCGCGCGCGCTGCATGGCTGCCTGTCCGAACTGCCGCCCGAGCGGGCCGAGATGGTGCGCCGCGCCTATCTCGACGGGTTTTCCTACGCGGAACTCGCAGAGGCCACCGGCACCAAGCTCAACACCGTGCGGACCTGGCTGCGGCGCAGCCTGATGCAGCTCAGGGAGTGTCTTGGCCGATGAGCGGACCGGCGGACAATGACCTTCCCAGAGACTTCCCCGGCGGCTGGGAAGCCGCAGCGGCGGAATATGTGCTCGGCCTGCTACCGGCGCCAGAGCGCAAGGCGTTCGAAAAGCGTCTGCTGGATGATCGCGATCTGGAACAGGACGTGGCCGCTTGGCAGGAATATTTCGCCAGCTTCGCGGAGGGGATCGCACCGCAGGAGGCACCGCCGCAGGTTCTGCGCCGTCTCGAGGCGCAGCTGTTCGGCGCGGTGCGCAAGCCGGTCTGGCGTCAGCTTGTGCCCTATCTGCTCGGGGCCATTACAGCTGCGGCCATCGCCTGGGGCGTCAGCTTCTCGGGAATGCTCGATACCGGGAATGCGCCCGACCTGTGGGCCGATCTGGAAATCCGCGCGCCAGAGCTGGTGCTGCTGGCGCATTACGCGCCCGACAGCCAGACCTTCATGGTGCGGCGCGATGCGGGCACGCTGCCACAGGATCGCTCGCTCGAACTCTGGCTGATCCCCGAAGGCAGCAATACGCCGGTCTCGATCGGCCTGCTGCAAGACGTCACGCTGACCGAAATTCCGCTGCCCGACGAATTGGCGGAGCAGGTGCCCGGCGCCACGGTCGCGATCTCGGACGAACCGCTGGGCGGCTCGCCAGCAGCAGGCCCGACGGGACCGGTGCTGACGCTTGCCACCATGTTGCCGCGAGGCGACTAGCCCGGAGTGGCAGGAGCAAGGGCCGGAGGTTTGCCCTAGCCATTTGTATGTCTTGGTGGTGCCGAGCAATCTCCGTGCACCAGAGCACTAAGTCTGCTGCGAGCCCGTTTTGCCAAATGCTGCGAAGGTTTTAGACGGCAGCTATTGAGGCATATCTGGCGACTGCGGCTGAACGTACTGCCCCGAAGAGTTGCCGTTAGTCGCAACTAACAGGCCGCTGAAAAACTCCGGCCTCGACGCCCGTAGCGGAACATGATTCATCGCCACCGCGGCATGGAT
>NZ_JAUOQN010000064.1:0-22428 GCF_030547555.1 Salipiger sp. 1_MG-2023
GCCGGAGCCGGTTTCCGGCTCCGGCGCCGCCAGCCCCGTTCCCCCCACCGCATCGCGCCCAGCGCAGAGCGTGGCAGCAGCGTTGTCCAGAAATCCGCGCAGCTCGGGCAGAACCAGCGCCTGCCCTTCCGGCAGGCCGGTGGCGGCCTCGAAAGCCCGTTCCAGCGCCTGAACCCCGGCGGTGCAGGCCTCGAGCCCGGCGATCATCGCCGCAGCCTCCACGGGTTGCTCGGCAGCAAAGCCCCGCGACGCGGCGCTGACCCGGCTGACCCGCTGGCCATGCGCCGCGACCAGCGCATCCTTTTCCGCCTGCGACAGCCCGGAGGCGGCGCGGTTGAGCATGGCGAAATCGCTCAGCACGGCGCTGGCCAGATCGTCGCCCGAGATCGGGCCGATGCCGCGCACCACCAGCGGAAACCCAAAGCGCAGATCGCCGAGCAGGCCGTTGTCGTCGTTCTCGAGATCCTTCAGCGCGTTGGCACGCGGCAGCGATGCCGCCTTGGCATCGGGCCGCTCGCGCAGCGCCGGGTGCAGGCTGTCCCAGTATTGCGCCAGCGTCTGGGTCAGCATGTCCAGCCCCTGCGCCAGCCCGCCGAACCCCTCGAGCGCAAACCCCGCCCGCACGAGGATCACCAGCAGCTTCAGATCGCGCCCTTCGCTGGCCAGCGCCATGCCCTGATCCGACACCAGCTGCCAGGAAACCTGCGGCGCACCGCCGTTGATGCTTCCGTCCGGGTTGAGCCTTGCGCTTTTGTCTGCCGGGTCCAGAAGCCGGTCGATCGCAAGGAAACGGTCATCATGCCTCAGCTCCACGCCCGAGGGCGCGGGGCCCTCAATCGGTGCAAGAAGAGTCGAGACGTCCATGAAATCGGCCTCTGGGAAAAACACAAACAACTATCAGGAGTGTCGCAGAGCACCTTGATTCTGGCAACAAAGTTGACGGTACGGAAATCCATGCCTCTGGCGCAGCTTGCCGCGGCGCGGCATCGCGCAAGACGCGAAACGGCATCACCGGAAACGCGCGGCGGCATCACTCGAAGCTGTAGTCGAACCCTGCCGGCCCGCCGGTGACGGTCACCCGCGAGATCGCCTGCCCCTCCAGTTTCGCGCCCAGAATGCGGCGCGACAGCTCTGGCAGCAGGGTGTTGGTCAGGATCGCGTCGATCATCCGCCCGCCGCTTTCGATCTCGGTGCAGCGGTCCTTGATCAGCTGCAGCGCGCCCTCGCCCATGACCAGCTCGGCGCCATAGCCCTCGCCCAGCCGCCGTGCGATGCCGCGCAGCTTGTGCCCCGCGATGGTCCCGATCATCTTCTCGCTCAGCGGGTAATACGGGATCGTCACCACCCGCCCCAGAAGCGCCGCCGGAAACACCTTCAGCAGCGCCGGGCGCAACGCATCGCTCAGCTGCTGATCGTCGAGCCATGCGCTGCCATTGCCGGTCAGGCGCATGATCTCGTCCGAGCCGACATTCGAGGTCAGCAGGATCAGCGTGTTCTTGAAATCGATGCGGCGCCCTTCGCTGTCGTCCATCATGCCCTTGTCGAAGACCTGAAAGAAGATCTCGTGCACGTCGCTATGGGCCTTTTCGACCTCGTCGAGCAGCACCACGCTATAGGGCCGCCGCCGCACGGCCTCGGTGAGCACGCCGCCCTTACCGTAGCCGACATAGCCCGGCGGTGCACCCTTGAGCGTGCTGACGGTATGGGCCTCCTGATATTCGCTCATGTTGATCGAGATGAGGTTGTCTTCGCCGCCATACATCAGCTCGGCCAGCGCCAGCGCGGTTTCGGTCTTGCCAACGCCCGAGGGGCCACACAGCAGGAACACACCCACCGGCTTTTCCGGCGCCTTCAGCCCTGCCGCCGAGGTCTGGATGCGGTTGGCGATCATCGCCATGGCATGGTCCTGCCCAACCACCCGCCGCGCCAGATCGGCGGCCAGAGACAGCGCCTTTTCGGTCTGGCTCGCCAGCATCCGCCCCATGGGAATGCCGGTCCAGTCCTGCACCACCGAAGCGACGGCCATGGCATCGACCGCCGGCAGGATCAGCGGGGTTTCGCCCTGCGCCGCCTCAAGCGTCGCCATGCGCTCGCGCAGCGCGTCCAGCGTCGCGCCCCGGTCGAAGTCCGGCACATCGCCAAGCGCGCCGGTGTCATCGAGCGCCGCGCCCGCACCGCGCAGCTGGGCACGCAGCTCGAGGATTTCCGCCACGATGGCCTTTTCGATATCCCACCGGGCATTGGCGGCATCGAGCGCCGCCTGCGCCTCTATCAGAGCGGCTGCGACCGTGGCGGCGCGCTCGGCCACCTCGATGCCGATGGCCTCTTCGCGTTCGATGATGCCCTCCTCGATCATCAGGGCGGCAAGGCGGCGCTCGCAATCCTCGACCTCGGCGGGAGTGGCGTGCTGGCTGACCGCCACCCGCGCGCAGGCGGTATCGAGCAGCGAGATCGCCTTGTCCGGCAGTTGCCGCGCCGGGATGTAACGGTGCGACAGCGACACCGCCGCCTCGATGCTTTCATCGAGCAATTCGACCTCGTGGTGCTTTTCCAGAACCCCGGCAACGCCGCGGCACATCAGCACCGCCTTGGCCTCGTCGGGTTCATCGACCACGACGGTCTGGAAGCGGCGGGTCAGCGCCGGGTCGGGTTCGATATGCTGCTTGTACTCGGCCCATGTGGTGGCGGCGATGGTGCGCAATTCGCCCCGCGCCAGCGCCGGTTTGAGCAGGTTGGCCGCATCGCCGGTGCCAGCGCTGCCGCCCGCACCGATCAGCGTATGGGCCTCGTCGATGAACAGGATGATGGGGATGTCGCTGCTTTGCACCTCTTGAATAACCGCCTTGAGACGCTTTTCGAACTCGCCCTTCACCGAGGCACCGGCCTGCATCAGCCCGATATCCAGCAGGTGCAGTTCGACATTGCGCAGCTGCGGCGGCACGTCGCCGCGGGCAAGACGCTGCGCGAAACCTTCGACCACGGCGGTCTTGCCCACCCCAGCCTCGCCGGTCAGGATCGGATTGTTCTGCTTGCGCCGCAGCAGGATGTCGACGATCTGGCGGATTTCCGGATCACGCCCGACCACCGGGTCCATCTTGCCGGCCCGCGCCTGCTCGGTCAGGTTGCTGGCGTATTGCGCCAGTGCCGATTTGCCCCCCGGCGCGGCTTTCTTCGCCTCGGGGGCGGTGGCGGGGCGTTCGATGCTGTCGACCAGCAGCGTGTCGAGCTGTTCGGCCATGCCCGCACCGATCTTGTCAAATTCGAGGCTGATCTTGAACAGCAGCCCTTCGAGCACCGGCACCTTGAGCGCCGCAAGCAGGATGTAGGCCGAGCGCACCTCGGTATCGCTGAACTCCAGCGTCGCAAGGCTCCACGCCTCCTGGATGGCGCGAAAGATGTGGTCGGAAAATTCCTCGACAGAGCCAGCGCCATGGGGCAGCGCATCGGTGGCCTTGAGGATGTCGCCATCAAAGCGATGGCGGTCGACCCCGGCAGCCTCTAGAAGAATCGCCATGTCGGAAAACTCGGTATCGGCGAGTGCCGTGATGAAGTGCACCAGCTCGACATAGGGGTTGCCACGCCGCTTGGCCGCCTGCGCCGCCTCAGAAAAAGCCTTGAGACAGGTAGGGTTGAGTTTGCCGACAAGTTCCTTGCGCTTGATCGTCTCGGTCGATCCGCGTTGGGCCATGGCTGCGACCTCTCATGGTAATAATAGTTGTCCGGAGGGGCCCGGAATGAAATAATCGAATGATATTCTGCGGGCAGCTTAGCCCAGAACGCGGTTTGACGCGAGATTTTTGCAAATGCTCCGGACGCGAGGCCTGACGCCATGACGACACCGCCCTTCCCGTCCGACATCTTCGCGCCCGGCGATGTGCTGAACAACACGCATGAGATTCTGGGCGTACTGGGGCGCGGTGGCACCGGCGAGGTCTACCTTGCGCGCAATCAGGTGACCGAGCGCAAGGTGGCGATCAAGGCGCTGAACGCGCAGTTCAACGGCCAGTCGGAATATATCGAACTGATGAAGCGCGAAGAGCAGATGCGCAGCATCTTCGACGATGCGGTGGTGCGCTATTGGGAATGTTCGCGCTCGACCGACGGGCATGTGTTTCTGGTGATGGATTACATCGAGGGCCCGTCGCTGAACGAGCTGATGCTCGAAGGGCGGATCGACGAACATGATCTGCTGATCGTGGCGCACCGGGTGCTGGAAGGGCTGCGCGCGACCCATGCCCAAGGCATCGTGCACCGCGATCTTTCGCCTGACAACATCATCCTGCGCGGCGGGCGGCCCGACAAGGCGACGATCATTGATTTCGGCATCGCCAAGGATACCGCGGCGGGGGCGCGCACCATCGTCGGCAAGCAATTCGCCGGAAAATACGAATACGCCGCGCCCGAACAGCTGGACGGCAACGCCGATACCACGGCGGATTTCTACGCGCTTGGGGCTTCGCTGCTGGCGGCGGCGCGGCGCGAGGTGCCCGATGTGGGCACCAGCCCCGGCGAGGTGGTGCGGTTCAAGGCGCGCACGCTTGACAGCACGGGGCTTGGCGCGCCGCTGAAAGAACTGGTCGACTGGCTCTGCGCCCCCGATCCGTTGCAGCGCCCGCAGAGCGCGCAAGAGGTCCTCACGCGGCTCGATGGCTGGCTCAAGCCCTCCGAACTGGCGCCGCCGCGCCGCTCCCGCAAGGGGCTGGTGCTGGCCGGCGTGCTCGGGGCGCTGGTGCTGGGGGGCCTCGGCGCGTGGCTGTCGGGCGCGCTTGATGGGCTGGGCACGCCGCCGCTGCCGCAGGCAGCGCCCTATCGGCTGGCAGCGATGCATCGCAGCGGCGAACCGGTGCTGAGCGGCAATGCCCCGGACGAGGCCGCCGCCGAGGCGCTGCGCGCCGCCTTTGCGCAGGCCACGGGCGACGCCCCTCCCGCCGATGGGCTGACGCTGGCCACCGGCCTGCCGTTCGAAACATGGCCCGACGAGATCGCGGCGCTGCTGGCGCGGCTTGCCCCGCTGAACAGCTTCGAACTGGCGGTGACCGACAGCTCCGCGCATCTGACCGGGCTTGCGCCCGACCTTGCCAGCCGCGACGCCCTGCGCGCGGCGCTTGCCACGCCCGGCGGCACGCTGTCGCTCAGCACTGATCTCATCGCCGGGCCACGAACCCTGCCCGCCTCGGCAATCGCGCCGTTGCTGGGCCACCTGTCCGATTGCGGCCCGCTGGCGCAGCTTGATGGCGATGCCACCAGCTATGCGCTGTTCGACACCATAACGCTGACCGGAGATGTGTCGTCGGAGGCGGTGAACACCGCGCTTGGCGACGCGCTGACCCCGGTGATTGGCGATCGCAGCCTGCGGCTGGAAACCCGCGTGCTGAACCCCGATCTTTGCGCCATCCGCGCCGCGCTGCCGCAGGTCGCGCCTGGCCCGCTGTCGATCTGGCTGGGGCGCGGTGCCAGCGGCGAGGCGGCGCTGACCGGGGTGTTCCGCACCGGCGACAACCCTGTCGCCGAGATCCAGTTGCCCGCAACCATAGATGGCACGCTCTGGGTGATGGTGGTCGACAACACCGGCAAGGTGTTCCACCTGCTGCCCAACGTCAACGCCGGGGAAACGCAGGTCAGTCGGCTTGGCAGCATCGAGGCCGGGCTGCGCCGCATCCGCGTGCTCTGGCCGATCGAGGCGCTGGCCGAAGACCCGACGCGGCTGGCGGTCGAGGTCACCGAGGGCGATTACGGCAAATCCGAGATCGTGGCGATCCTGTCCTCCGAGCCGCTGTTCGACATGCGCCGCCCGCGCGACGAAAGCGTTGCCGCTCTTGCCGAGGCACTGGCCGAAGACCTGCCGGGGCGCGAGGATGTCATCCTTGGCCTTGCCTCGCGCATCATCGACGCGCGCCCCTAGATCGCCAGCGGCGGCGTGGAGCCGGTTTCCTCAAGCTCCCAGATCGCGCGCCATTCGCCGCCCCGCCGTTCCAGCGCAAGGAAATTGCGCTGCGCCACGTAGCGGCGGCGCTGGCCGGGCAGCGGCAGGATGCGGATCGGGTGGCGCTCCAGCGGCGCCTCGCCCAGCCCCGACAGCAGCCCCAGCGCCCGCGCGTACCACACCGACGGCGCGCCGTGCGAAATCCCCGAGGCCACCAGCTGATGCAGCGGCCCGTCCGGGGTTGTCATCTCGGCGCGGGTGGCAAGGTGGATCTCGCCCGACAGCACCGTCACCGGGCCGCGCGCATGCATCCGCAGCACCTCGCGCAGCATCCGCCGCCATTCGGCGCGGTGGGCGCGGCTTTGCCACTGATCGCGCAGGTCGTCTTCGTATTTCTGCATCCGCGGGATCGCCATCATCGCGCCTTCGATCAGCGACAGCCGCGGCCCCAGCAGCGGCACCGACGACAGCAGGAACATCCGCCCGCCGCCTTGCGTCTCTTCGACGCCCTTCCAGCCTTCGAGCCCCATGACCTGCCGACGCCCGCGTTCCGAACGCAGATCCGGCGCCAGCAGCGTCACACCGGGCAGCGCATGGCGCCACGACAGGCTTTGCCCGCCCGGATCGAGGAACAGCTGCGGCGCGGCGGCTTCCACCGCGCCATGCTGGAACAGCAGCGCCATTTCCCGCGCGACGTGGAACAGGCATTGCCCGATGGCCGAATGCGTCGCCTCGGAAGACAGCGAGCCCCAGCCATCGCAGATGTCGTGATCGTCCCACATCGCCAGCTGCGGCACCCGCGCCACCAGCTGCGCGCAAGGCCCCGCCGCAAAGCCGCGCAGGTACAGATCGAAGAACCGTTCGCGCAGATGGCTTTCCAGCCCGCGCAGCGCCTCGGGCGAAGGGGCGCGGGGGATGTGTTCGGGCCAGTCGTTGGTCAGGGGGTGGCCATCGGTCGCCGCGTCGGCATAGACCTGATCGCCGCCCATCAGCAGCAGGCAGAACGGCGTGGCCGCGTGGCGCCGCGCCAGTCGCTGCCACATGGCGTTGCGCAGATCGGCGGGACGCTCCCAATCGCCATGCTCCTGCCCGTTGCACGAGACATAGGCGATGCTGATGTCGCCCTGTGTCGGCAGGCTCACGGCATAGGACACACCGCCCAGCGCATAGGCCGGATCACCCGCGCCCAGCGCGAAATCATAGCGCCACGCCACCCGGCCCGCGCAGCTTGTCAGCCGCTGCGGCGCCACATCCTGCCCGCCCGCGCGCAGCGGGCCGGGCTGCTCGCCAGCGGGGCAGACCAGAAGCGCCGCCAGCCGCACGCCCTGCCCCTCCATGCCCCGGAAAAAGAGCACCGGGCCAACCCGTTCGCCACCTGTCGTCATGCGCCTGCCTTCCTTGCCGCTGTTTCGCGATGAGATAGGCTTGATACGCAGGAAAACCCCGTCTTTGTCGAAAGACCCGGCGCAATGCCGCGCAAATCGGGTTTTCCGATGTGGGCGAACAGGGCAGGATGGTCGCGATATCATCGCCCGAGTGTTCAGCTTCGAAAGGCGCCGCATGTCCGACTGGTCCAGAGGCTACCCTGCCCACAACGCCTACCTTGACACGATGCAGCCCGAGATCTCGCCGTTTCGCTGGCGAACGGCATTGCTGGCGGCGCGGGTGTCGATGCCCTCGACCCGGCGGTTCCGATTTCTGGAACTGGGCTGCGGCTCGGCCCATACGCTGATCGCGCTGGCCGCGCTCTACCCCGAGGCCGATTTCCTTGGCGTCGATTTCACGCCCGAACTGGTGGTGCGGGCGCGCAAGCTGATCGCCGAGGTCGGGCTGTCCAACATCCGCATCGAAGAAGCCAGCTTTGCCGAGCTGGCCGCCGCTCGGTGCCCCGAGCAATTCGACTACGCCGCCCTGCACGGCGTATGGACATGGGTCGATGCAGACACACAAGGAGAGATCGTCGCGGTTCTGGGCAAGTGGCTGGCCCCCGGCGGGCTGGCCTATGCGGGCTATAACTGCATGGCGGGCTGGGCAGCGGCGGAACCGATAAGGCAGATCTTTCGCAGCGCTCCGCAGGGCGATCCGTCGGCGCCCTACACCGCCGCCCGGCTCGCCACAGAGCAATACCTCGCGCTCAATGACAATCTGCAACTGCGCACGCTGTGGCAGCGGCTGTCGCAGATGCCCGACAGGTTCCTTGCGCATGAGATCGGCGCCACATGGGGCGGCGCCTGCTGGCATCCGCAGATCGAGGCCGCGCTTGGCGCCGCCAAGATGGGCTTCGCCTGCCCCAGCGAGCTGTCGGAACAGTTCGATCCGCTGTTTCTTGAGGGCGCGCGGCTTGAAATGGTCACGCGTGGCACCGCGGAAGGCTGGACCCAGACCGCCCGCGATCTGGCCTATGGGCGCAGCTTTCGCAACGATCTGTTCCATCGCGGCGCCCCCCGGCTGAGCGGGCCCGAGATGATTGACGGGCTGCGCCGCTTGCGGGTTCTGGGCTGGAACCGCGACGCGGGCTTCGGGCCGCTGGCCCGGCTGACGCTGCGCGACAGCCCTGTCGCCGAGCCCGACATCGAGGACGCCATCGCCCGCGCCGTCGCCGACGGGCCCGGCCTGATCGGCGATATCGTCGATGCGCTGGTGCTTGATCCGCAGCGGGCGCTGCAGGCGGTTCTGGTGCAGATCATCAAGGGCAACCTGCTGGTGATCCGCACCGATGACGAGATTGCCGCCGCGCGCGACGGTGCCCGTGCCTTCAACGCCGTCGGCAAGGCGCATTTCGACGCGAGGCGGCACGTCCTGCCTTGCCTTGCCTCACCAGTGCTGGGCGGCGTGGTGATGTTGCCCGAGAAACTACAGAAGATCGCCTATGAGCAGCGCGACTGCGACGCGCTCGATCTGGACCGGCTCAGCGCGTTGGAGCTGACGACCTGATCATTCGATGCCATAGGCGGCGCGCAGCCCGCGCTGGGTACCGGGGCCGAAATCGCCGTCAAGCGCGCCTTGGTAAAAGGCGTTTTCCTGAAGCCGGGCCTGAAGCGCCCTGCGCGTTTCAGGCTTAAACTGGTCGGGGTGCTCCGTCAGCACCTTGAGCACCTCGGTGCTGCCCGCCCGCAGCGCGTCATACAGGTAAGCCGCCGCCGCGTCCGGCCCCTTGCCACCGATCAGCCCGTCGTCGATCAAAGCCGCAAAATTGAACATCGCCTGCGGGTGGCGCAGATCGGCGGCGCGTTCGAAATAGATCATCGCCTTGGCCGGATCTGCGGGCAGCCCTAGCATCCCCTGATATTGAAAGAACCCCATCTCGTTGAGCGCATCGGGATAGTCCTGCCGCGCCGCTGCCTGATACAGTTCCAGCGCACGGGCCGGATCCTGCGCCACGCCCTTGCCGGTCTCGTATTGGCGCGCCAGTTCGAACTGCGCCTCGGGAGAGCCCCCCTCTGCCGCGCGCGTCAGGTATTCGGCCGCCTTGCCGGGATCGAACCGCGCATCCGACGGGTTGAGCCGCATATAGGCCAGCCCCAGCAGCGAGCGGGTGTCGCCGCCATCGGCCAGCATGGCCAGCTGCGCCTCGTCGTCGGGGCGCAGCGAGGACCACGCCAGCACCGGATCAGCCGCCAGCTGATCGCCCCCCGCAAGATAGAACGGAATGCCCGAGAGCGAGCCATAGGTGTGCGGCTCCTGCCGGTTGCCGGTGGCTTGCAGCACCTGATCGCGCACCTGCCGGAACATCAGGCTGATCTCGAGCCCCGGCTGTTTCAGCCGGTCCATCAGCGCGGCGGCAAAGGGGCTGTTGGCGCCAGTGCCATCCAGCGCCACCGCGCCATCCTTGGCGGCAAAGGCCACCAGCGTGCCGCGATCGGGCGTCGGCTGCGCCATGCCGCCAAGACTGCGGGTGCCGCCCCCGGCCACGCTCTCGGCGCTGGTGGACGCACTGTCAGGGGCAACGAGATCGCCAAACGGGTTGTCGCGGCAGGAATCCAGAATGACGATGCGCATCTTGCGCGCCCGGTCTACCGCTTGCAGGAAATCGTTCAGCGACAGCGCCTGATCGGCCACCTCACGGTTCGAGGCGACCTTGGCATCGGCGGGGATCAGGTAATTCTCGCCCTGAAATTCCACCCCGTGCCCGGCGAAATAGATCAGCGCCAGATCGGCGGTTTCCGCCTGAAAGGCGAAATCGCGCAGCGCGGTCGCCATCTGCGTGCCTGTCGGGTCGGTCAGCTCGGTCACGTCAAAGCCGATGCCCGACAGGGTTGCCGCAATGCCATGAGCGTCGTTCACCGTGTTGGCCAGCTGCGGAATTGCGGCGTATTGCGCCACCCCCATCACCAGCGCGATGCGCTCGGATGCCGCCGCACAGCCCCCCCAGACGCACAGGATCACAAACAGGACACGGGTCATGGCGGTGGGTCTTTTTGGCTGTGCCCGTCGATGCGGGCCGGGCAGGAAATCTGGGGCATCATGCAATCCTTGCGAGAAGGATCATTGCACAGATGTGCCGATCCGGGAAGGAAACTCTGGAAATCTGCGGCATTTCTGGGCAAGCTTACGTTACAGCACTTCTGTATTTTTGTTCGAAAGACTTTACCCATGTACCAGTGCCTGAAACCGCCCGGATTCTGTCTGCCGCTTGCCCTGATCGGGGCGCTTCCAGCCGCGGCGCAGGATGACAGCGGGCTCGACAAACATCTGACCTTGCTCGGGGTTCCCTCGGCTGTAACCGCGCCGCATGGCTCGGTCTTTGCCTCGCTCGCCTATGCCACGCAGCGCGTGAACAGCAGCGAAGACGAGGGCGACGGATCGCTGGCGCTCGGCCTCGGGCTGGGCGACATCAACGACGGGCTGGGCATTCAGCTGACCTCGCAGATCGTCTCGCTGGAGAATGATTTCGCCGATTCGGGGTTTTTCGGGCTGAAGCTGGGCCGACGGATCAGCGCCGGGCAGACGCCGCTGTATCTTGGCCTGTCGGTGGGCAATTTCGGCGCATGGGGGAATGCGGACGACAACGATACCACCGTTGACGCCATGCTGACTGGCTTTCACCTGTTCGACACCGGCGGCAGCGCCCCGACCCCGGTGATGTTCTCGCTGGGCTATGGCAGCCATGTGCGCGATCGCTTCACCGAGCCGGGCGGCTTTGCCGGTATCGGCGTCGGGCTGTCGCCATGGCTGGCCAGTTCGGTGTCATGGTACGGCGATTACGGCACGCTGGGCGTTTCATGGTCGCCGCCGAGCAACCGCAAGCTGTCGATCACCGCCTCGGTCGTCGATGTCACCGATGCGATCGACGAGCGTCGCGGCGTGTTCAGCGTCAACTTTGTCCTTCCCAAGGCCTTTGGAGGCTGACCCATGCGTATTTCATTCGCCATTGCGCTTTGTACGCTGGCCACGCCGCTTTTCGCGCAGGAGAACGGCGGCGAAGGGCCGATCTACACGCCCCCCGGCCCCGTTCACACGCCGCAGGCGCATTTCCCGGTGACCCCGGTGCCGCCCATCACCATCATCCCGCCGCTGACCAGCATCGCCTCGGGCGAGCCGCGCCTGACCGCACAGGAGGCAAACGAGGCAAGCACGCAGGAAATTGTCGATGCGATCTCGCGTTCGGTGGGGTTCTGCAACAGCTTGCGGCAGGATGCCTACAAGGTCGACTGCCTTGCCTATGCCTATTGGGAGGTGGCGCAGGATCTGCCACGCACCGGCGATTACGCCGCGGTGCGCAGCACGCTCGAGGATGCCGCCGCGCAGATCAGGCGCATCGCCGAATCCAACCGCGCAGCCGATCTGCCCCGCGCCAAGGCTCGGCGCAGCGGCAGCGACCCCAAGACCACCAGCCGCGCCCTCACCCCGGTTGCGCCGGGCCGCCTGCCACAGGCCCGCGCCGCCGCCGAAGCGGTGATCCGCGAGGCGCAGACCACGCTGATCCGCTCGACCGGCAATTCCGACCGGCGCCGGGCGCAATTCGAAAAGATCTCGACCGCGATGGAAAGCGGCACCATCCTGCTGCGCGCCATATGACGCGCCGCGCATCATCGGAGGCACGCTGATGAAGGACACCGTTTTCAATCATGTCGCCGGGGTCAGCTTTGCCACGCTTGCCGGCTTTGATGCACAAGGGCGCGCGCTGGTCGCCCTGCCAGATGGTGCGCAGATGCCGGCGCGCGCGCTGGTGGCGCTTGACGCAGCGCTCATCGGTGCCGAGCTGGCGGTGACGCCGGTGGCCGATGGCGCCGGGCTGCTGATCCTCGGGCTGCTCGATCCGCCCCGGCCAGAGCGGCACGTGATCGAGGCCGCGCGCGAGCTGGTTCTACGCTGCGGCGAAACCAGCGTAACGCTGACTTCGGATGGGCGGCTTACCTTGCGTGGCAAGCAGCTGCTCAGCCGCGCCGAGGGCGCCAACCGGGTGCAGGGTGCCTCGGTCAAGCTGAACTAAAGCGCGACATATTCATTGCCCAGCGCCTCTTCGGCGCGGGCCAGCGCGATCAGCTCGGCGCGGGCGGCGCTGGCATCGGGGGCATAGGGGCGCGACGTGTCAAAGGCGCTGCGCGGCACCAGCGCCCCCTGCGGAAAATCAATATCGAAGATGTCGCCTTCCATCAGCGGATCACGCGCCGCAAGATGATGGGTCAGCAACCGCGCCTGCACCGTTTCGAGCCAGCTGTCAAACTCGCCGCCCGCCGGCAGAACATGCCGCGACAGGTTCAGCGCGTAACAGGCCGGAAAGGCCATGTCCGGCGCATCGCCGGATTCATAGAACATCTCGTTGACGATGCCAAAACCCGCCATCAAGGGGCCAAGCACCGGCCCCGACCAGTGCCGGTCATCCAGCCCGATGTGCCGCGACCAGCCCCGGTTGACCAGCGCCGCCCAGCCCGCCGCGATGTAATCGCGCGGCATCGGATCGTCGTTGGCGGCTGAAAACCGGTGCTCGACCCATTCGCACAGCGCCAGCGTCAGCGCCCGGCAGGCATTGGGGGTCAGGGTGCGGAATCGTGCCAGTTCCTCGTCGAAGCCAAAGTAGAAATACGACTGGAACTTCCATTCGTCCCATCGGAATTCGACCGGGGCGGCGCGATCAAGCCGGGCCAGTTCTGGCGTCAGGGTGGGCTCGATCATGTGTAGGGCTCCCCTTCAAAGCCAAGCGCCTTCATCTTGTCCGGCGGGTTCAGATAGGGATTTGCCGCCCAGTCCACCCTTTGCAGAAACGCCGAATACAGCGCCGCGCGCATGCCCGGATCGAAGGGAAGTGACAGGTTCGCCGCCTCGGGCGGCAGCGGCGGGCCGATCAGCCGCGCCTTGTAGGCGCTATAGCCGTCATCCTTCGGCCTTGGCGGATCGACGCGCTGTTGTTCGGGGTTGGGCGCGATCACGGCAAGGCGGGTGACAAGCCCCCGCGCCCAGTCCTTGAAAGCGCTCTCGAAACGCGCCCCCATGACATGCTGGCTCAGCGCCACGATGTTCGCCGTATCCTGCAATGGCGGAAACGGGTTGTGCCTGCCCGGAGAGCGCTGAAAATCCGTGGTTCCGTTCATTGCGATGGTCTCGACGATCTCTTCGATCAGACCGTATTCGTCTTCGTCCTCCTCGAAGAAATAGGGGCTGTCGCGATTGAAATACAGCGGGCTGGCCTGCCAGCACAGGTTGACCTCGGCGATCTGAATCAGCTTGGTGACATCCCCGGCCCGAGACAGCCGACGCGCCGCCCAGATCATCGATCCCGCCGCAAGCAGGGTCAACGCGTTATGGGTCTTGCCCAGCAGCGCCTCCTTGAAGGGGGTCATCCGGCTCGGTGCACGATGGTCTACGGGGCCGGTCCAGTCGAAGCCGTAGGGCGGCGTCTCCAGCCCCTCGGGCAGATCCATGATATCGTACAGACTGTCACCCATCGCTGTCCTCCTTTCATTGGCAACCGGGCTGCGGGGGCGTCATCCGTCAAGGCTGGTTGGCTTTAGCTTTGGCTTCTTGCCGGGCCTCGCAGAGTCATCGGCCTTGCGCTTGGTTCCCTTCTTGCGCTCATAGGGCTCTTCGCAGCGGTCGACCGGCTCGTTCTCGGCGTCGCAGATGATGATCGTCATGCATTTGCAGGCGGCTTCGATGGCGTTCTGGCAATTGCTGCACGGCCGGTCGTCACCGGTGATCTGGCCTGGCGGGTTCCCGCGCGTCTGGTGGTTCCAGTCGATCTTGAGCAGGACGCGATCATCCTTGGTCAGGATCCGGCCCGAGGCCTGCGCCGAGCTGCCGATATCGTTGAGGATGTTCAGTTCGGCATGGGCATGCAGCCCGCCGCCGGGATGATCATAGGGCTCGTCCGGACAGAACGGAAAGCGGTAATGGGTGACCGTATCGGCGTAAAAGCTGCCATCCGCCTTGGTCTTGCGGATCTTGTTGCCCTGCGCATCCAGCCTGTGCCTGCGCCCGTCCCGCTCATAGACATGGGCGGTGCGCGCCGGGGTGGTGGTGGGCGCGCTCAGCGCGTTGTTCTTGGCATTGGCCAGCGCATTGGTCGCCGAGGTTCCGGTATAGCCCGCACCGGCGCTGCCCCCGGCGGGCACATAGGCACCGCTGGTCACGGTGCCGGCCTGCTGAAAGGTGGTGCCGCTGGAATTGATCGCAACCTCGTCGTTGCGGCGCGGCGTGCCATCCGGGTTGGGGTCGTCGTCACGCTCGCGGTTGCGAAACTCGGCGTTGCGCGCTTCGAGCGCCGCGCAATCGTCGCTGTTTGGCGGCCCCGGCGGCGCGCCCCCGGCGACACTGGCGGTAAAGGCGGTGGCGGGGTTCATGTGGTTGGTCGAGGTCAGATCGAGCAGGCGCTCGGCCCCCTTGCCTTCGAACAGCACGTCAAAGGAATACATCTCGAACTTGGTCTTGCCCTGAATCGTATGCGACACCACGTCCATGCCAAAGCTGCGGGTCGCCGGTTCATTGCCATTGCATTTCTTGTAATCCGAGCCGTTCTGCTTGCCGACCTCCTTGCCCTGGATGAACACCGATCCGGTGCCGTTGATGGTATTGCTGGCCATGTCGGTGACCGGGTACGGGATCGGGATCGGCCCGGCGGGGGGGCTGGGCGGCGACAGGCACACGCTCATCATGGCGCAGATCGACTTGTTGCCGTCTTTCTTGGCGCTGATCTCGCGCATGTTGGCGAACACGTTACCCATCGCACCATTCCCCCGTCATCGCGATCCGCTCGCCATCGTCTTCGCCTGCAAAGATCATCGCCCGGCCGGGCAGAAACCCCGAGCGACCCGCCTCGAACGCCCAGCCCAGCGCGGCGGGCAGGATCGCCGCGCCGCATTCGCCAATGCAGCGCACCACGTTCCAGTGTTCCACATGCCCGCGCGGGCGACGCGAGCGGTTCTCGGGCGGCAACCGGTCCAGCCGGGTGACGGCAAAGGCCTGTTCCTTGAACCGGTAATGTTCGCCGTTCAGATCGCCCAGCGTCACGGTGATGTCGTGAAACGGGTGCCCGGCGGCCTCTAGCGCCGAGCGCATCGCCTGCGTCAGCCCCTCGCCGGTGACCGGAGTGTCGCGGCTGCCGCCATCGCGCGATGGTTCTTGCCCGCGCCCGAAGCCGGTCAGCACCAGCCCCTGCCCGCGCCCCGGCGACACCAGCACTGCCGCCGCTGCCTCGCCAAGGATCAACCCCGAGGTTGCCGAGCTGCCCAGCAGCCGCCGATCGCGCCGGTAATGATCGGCGATCACCTGTTGCAGCAGGCTTTCCACCCCCAGCACGATGGCCAGCCCCGCGCCGCTGCGCCGCGCCCGGCCCAGCGCCCATGGCAGCGCCGTGCGCCCGCGCGGGATCACCGTGCTGCCCTGCGGCCATGGCCTGCCCAGCAGCGCCGGGATGCCCTCGGTCACGATTTCCTCGAGCTTGGCGCTGCGCCCGGCACGCCCCGGCGGCGCGACGCACAGGATCACCGGCACCTCGCGCGGATCATGACCCAGCTCTGCGGCGCGCTCCTGCGCCTCGGCGATCACCGGGGCGGCCAGATACGGCAGGTAGGTCTCGCCCTCCCACCATTGATGGGCATGAACCCGGCAGGCGGGCAGACGCTCGCCATTGCCGCGATCCCAAAGCATCGCCTGCGTCGCGCCCGACATTTCGGCCCGCATCGCCGCCACCGACGATGGCCCGTCATGCCCCGAAGCGGTCCACATGGCGTAGCCGCGGATGGTGATGGTCTGGCTCTCGGTCATCGCGGCGGCTCGCGGCGCAAGGTGATCTCGGCCAGATCGTGCAGATCGCGGTTGCAGCTGAAGCGGCTGCGCCATGTCAGCGACAGCTGGCGGCGTTGCGGATGCACGACAATGGTATCGAGATTGGGCAGTTTCTGGCTGACCGGGCCGTTCTTGCGCAGGAAGCTCAGCACCAGCCGTTCGCGCGGCAGCGTCATGCCAAAGCGCCCCTCGGGGGTGAGGCCAAGCAATTCCAGCGGCTCGCCCCCCTGCGGATAGGCGATCTGCTGATCACTCGCGGCGCATTGGAAATAGCGAAAGTCGAAATCCTCGGGCAGCAGCGGCGTGCGGTGATCCAGCCAATGCTGATCGTAGGTACCGGTATGGCGGCGACGCGGCAGCCACGCGCGGCCCACCGGCCCCAGCGCCATCGGCTGATAGGGCCCCAGCGCGTCGTTCACCGGCTTGCCCGGCTGATAGGTCACCGGCAGCGGCGCGCCCTCGCGCTCGGCACGGTTGGGGTAATAGCCGACGCCGCAGGGGTTTTCCTGCCATGTCGCCGCATGGCCGGGGATCAGCGGGTCGGGATCGCTGCCGCCCCAGGCATGATCGTAACCGATGGCCAGTTCGGCAAAAGCGCGCGGGTCCGACACCCGGTGCCCCAGCCCCGAGCGCAGCCAGATCCGCGGGCCGCTCACCTCGAACACCTTTTGCCAGCGCCCCAGACGCATCCCCACGGTCAGCGCCGTCACCGGACGCCCACCCGGCGCCATCGCCATGCCGTCGCAGACCACATCGCACAGTGGCTTCATCAGCGCGAAATCGTTTTCCAGCACCGGGGCATCGGTTTCGGGATTGGCCCCGAAAACATCGCAATACAGCGGCTCTGGCTGCAGTTCGGCCAGCTGCGGCACGCCCCCCGGCTCGGGAAAATCGTAGCGCGCCTTGATCACCACCAGCACGATCTCGCGCCCCGCCAGATCGAAGCCGAACCCGGTCTGCGCTACCATCGGAGAGGTGTTCGTCAGCTGCATCGCTCACCAAGCCCGCCCGAAACCGGCGCCGTTGACCCGCGGCGGCGAAGTCCAGTTCGGCAGCGCTGCCCCCGGCGCGCGCAATGCCTGGGTGATGGCGATCCAGCGGTGGCGCGCCTGATAACGCACCTCGGGGCCGGGCGCGCCGTCCCATGTCCATGCCGCGAGGCCAAGCAGCAGCCGTTCCGCCTCGGGGTAGCCTTTCTGGTGGCTGTCGATCCAGCGGGCAAAGAGTTCGGGGTCGGGCCATGGCGTGCCCGCCTCGGCAAAGCTTTCCACCGCCGACAGGTCGAGCCCGTCCGGATCGTCGGGGAAATCCTCCAGCTCCATGTCTTCATGCGCGACGTAAAGCCCGGTGATCTGCTCAAACGCCGACACCGCGACGCGCGCCTGGCTTGGCTCTTCCATCAGCCGCAGCAGCGTGGTCAGCCCGCCCGACCAGCCCAGCGTGCCGATGGCCACCGTGCCCCAGCGCCGGGTTGCGGGATCGGCGAGCAGCGCGGCGATGCCTTCCGCCGCCTCGTCGCGCGGCAAGGCCAGCGGCAGCACCTCGGCAAAGCGCCGCGCCATGGCGCCGCCGGGAAAGCGCGCCGGATCGCCCAGCCGCTGCGCCGCGCCCGCATCGCCCAGCAGCACCGAGGCCAGCGCTGCCTCGTCCCCCGGCAGATCGCGGACAAGCGGCAGCAGATCGGCGCGGCCCAGTTCCCCGGCAAGGCGCGCGGCGGCAGACATCACCCCCGGGTCGGGATCTCCCAGCGCGCGGGCCAGATGGTCGAACGGATCGGCGCGGGCGATGCGGCAGACATGCAGCGCCACCGTACGTGGCAGCGGGTCGCGTCCGGTCAGCCAGCCCGACATCACCGCCGACAGCTGCGCCGGCGCGCAGCACGCCGCCGCCTCGGCCAGACGCAAGGGCTGGTCGGGCGCCGCGCGGCCAAGGCCAAAGGCCGCCTCGATCAGATCGGGCAGGCCCAGCCGCAGCCCCACATGCAACAGCACCCCCGCCGCATCGGCGGCTTCGGTCAGCTCGGCTTCGGCCAAGGCGATCCGCGCAGCCTGCACGCCGCCGCAGATCAGCCCGTCAAGATGACCGGCAAGCCGTTGATCAAGATCGTAAAGGTCTTCAAGCCGATAATTCGGCGCCTCGCAGGCGAGCGCGCGCTGCGACAGAAGAAAGGCTGCATCCTCGGTATGGATTTGCAGCAGGTCCGGGTTCACGAGACGGTTTCGGACGCAAAACACCTGACTGGCCAATTCTATGATTCAAACAAATGCTGCCGCAATCCTAGCACATAATTCCCGGCGCGCGCGCAGCTTTCGCGCGAAGGGGCGGTCAAGGTCCGGGGAACCTGACCTAAGGGCATCCGGCAGTTGCCCAATCGCGCAGCGCCGCCTTGAAGCTGCCGCCCAGCGGATGCTTCTTGTCGAGCGCCTTGTCGCTGCTCACGTAGGTCTGCGCCTGAACGCAGATGCGATCCTCGGTCCAATCGTGGCAATTCGAACATTTCTGGCCTTTCCAGTAGTCATCGGGCAGGCCCTCGATAGGCGGGAACAGCGGGGTCGAGTTGATCAGATCGGCGATCGAGCGCCCGTTGACCGCCGGTTCGGGCGATACCAGCAGGCCGCGAAAGGTCGGCGGCACGTCCGGCGCGGGGGCCGGGGCTGCGGCGATCACCTCGGGCGCGGGGTCAGGCGCGCCCGCGCCGTCGGGGTCGTTGCCCGCCGCAGCGCTCAGCGCCGCCACCTCGCCGCTGGCATATTCGGCGAAAGTGCCGTCGGGGTAGGCCTCAAGGTAGCGCTGCCAGCCCGCGATGCTGCCCTGCGCTTGCGCCGCGTCGAACAGGCGCTGCTCTTCGGACGACGGGCCTGCGGGGGCGGCAGAGGCCGGAGCCGCCTCGCCCGCCAGTTCCTGCGCCATAACATCGGTCAGTAGCGTGCGCGCCTCTTCGGCAAAGACGGTGTCGCCATAGCCGCGCAGGAACAACATGATCTGCACCGCATCGCGGGTGTCCTTGATCGACTCCCAGAACTGGCGCGCCTCAAGATCGCGCGAGCTGAGCCTTTCCGCCTCGGAAAACGCGAAGTTCGAGGTCAGAGACGAGCTGTCCCAAGGCGTCTGCGCGCCGCCGGTGGCACGGATCACCTCGACCCGCACCTGCTTGAACATCTGCTCGATCGCAAGGCCCGGGGTCGGCATCAGCCGCGCCACGGCGGCGGTAAAGGGGCTGTTGCCCGCCGCACCGTCCAGCGCCACGCTGCCCGGCGCGGTGGCATAGGCCAGAAAGGTGCCGGTGGGGGCCTTCATCTCGGCAAGGCCATTGTCACCAAAGGCGGGAATGGCGCTGAACGGGTTGTTGCGGCAGGCATCGAGGATCATGATATTGGTGCGGTTCCCCGCCGAAGACATCTGCCGCAGCACCGATTGCACCTCCACCGCCACCAGATCGAGATCGGCCGCATCCTGCAATTCCACGCTGACCGGCAGCAGGTAGTTGCTGCCAAAGCTCTGCACCCCGTGCCCGGCATAATAGAACAGCCCCGTCGCCTCGGGGCCCGCCTGCCGCAGGCTGCGCCCGAATTGCGAGATGCCGCGCACCAGCGCCGTGCGGTCGCTGTCGATCAGCTCCTGCACCTCGAAGCCAAGGCTGCGCAGGGTGGCCGCGACAAGGCGCGCATCGCTCGCCGGGTTGGGCAGCGGCGTCACCGCGACGTAATCGGAATTGCCCACCACCAGCGCGATGCGGGTTTCGGCCCGCGCCCCCGAAGCGCAAAGCGCGACCACCGCCACCATCATCAGCCATCTGCAAATTGCCATAGGAAACCCCCCGAGCCCCGTGCCGTTCATCCGCTGATCAATCGTTGTATTCAAATGCGCCCTGCACATGGCGCGCGCCCCGGGAGTTTAGCGAAAATGCGCAAACCACCGAGCACAATATTGCCCGAAGGGGCGTTTTTCGCGTAACATTGTTGCATAGCAAGCCCCCTGTTTCCAGTCATGTTGTTCCTGTCACACGAAGGGCCCGCCCGATGATTTTTTCCAAAACCACTGTCTTTGCAGCGTTTTTCGCCGTCATGGCGCTGCTGCCGCCGCCGGTTGTCGCCCAGCAGATCGACCCTTTCGAAAACGGCTGGACGCTGGATGCCGAGGCCTCGCAGCTGCGATTTATGTCGATCAAGAAGGACACCATCGCCGAAACCAGCGAATTCGCGACGATCTCGGGGCTGATCAACGCCGATGGCAAAGCGCAGATCCGGGTGCTGATGGATAGCGTCGACACCAATATTGATCTGCGCAATGTGCGGATGCGTTTCCTGTTCTTTGAAACCTTCAAGTTCCCGGAGGCTACGATCACGGTCACGCTCGAGCCCGACGCGCTGCGCGATCTGCACGCGGTGCGGCGCAAGATGGTGCCGGTCGATTATCTCGTGGCCCTGCATGGCGCCAAATTTGCCAGCAGCGCCGAGGTCGCCGTGACGCTGATCAGCAACGACCGGGTGAATGTGTCGACCACCAACCCGATCGCGCTGACGCTGACCGATTTCAACCTCGAGGAGGGTCGGCAAAAGCTGATGGAGGCCGCCCAGGTCGATATCGTGCCGGTGGGACTGGTGAGCTTTGATTTCGTCTTTGACCGGGCCTCGCCGGGCACGCCGCCGCCGCAGCTTGCCACTGCGCCCGCCGGAGCCTCGGCGGCGCTGGAAACCAGCGGTGCCTTTGATCGCGAAGCCTGCCTTGGCCGGTTCGAAATTCTGTCCAAGGCCGGGAACATCAATTTCAACGCCGGCTCGGCGCGGCTGACCGCCGACAGCAATGCGCTGCTGGACAATCTCTATGACATCGTCAGCCGCTGCCCGGATCTGATGCTCGAGATCGGCGGCCACACCGATGCCGATGGCAGCGATGCCACCAACATGGCGCTCAGCGAAAGACGTGCCGGGGCGGTGGCCGCTTGGCTGCGCAACAAGGGCATTCCCGCCGCGCGCATGACCGTGGTCGGCTATGGCGAAAGCCGCCCGCTGCGGCCCAATGACAGCGCCGAGAACAAGGCGCGCAACCGGCGGATCGAATTCACCGCGCTGAACTAGGGCGCCGCGCCGGCCATGCCCGGCAGCTCGGACCAGAAGCGCGCAAGGTCGAGCACCGCATCGGCATCGAACACCAGCGCCTCTGGCAGCCCGTCGGCGACCAGCAGGGCGATGCCGAGCCCCTCAAACGCGAAGGTCAGCAGCTCGCCCCGGCCAAGCGTTTCAGCCAGACCGCCCGGCCCCAGCCAGCCTTGCAGCCGCTCGATGGTGTCGGCGGGAACGTCGCCCTGCAGCTCTGGGGCGCCTTGCAGCGGCACGCGCGCGATCAGCACTTCGGCGGCGGCGCCAAGCAGCGTGTCGCGCCAATCCTGCGGCGCGCAGAAGGATGGCGCGAGACCAAGCGCGGCATAAAGATCGCGCGCGGACAGTCCGGTCTGGCCCTCGTCAGGCGCAACCTCGGGGCGCTGCGGGCGCAGCGAGATGTCGCCCCCGGTCAGCCGCGCCGACAGCAGCGCCGCGACCCGATCCAGATCCTGCGCCGTCAGCGCCCCTTGCGGCAGGTCGGCGCCGCGCAGTTCCAGCAGCCGCCCGCCCGCGACGAGTAGGTCGGCCACCGGCACACCATCCTGCGCCACCGCCAGCCAGCGCGGCAACACGCAGCCGCGCAGCGCGCGCAACACCGCGCCAAGCGCGTCTTCGCGCCCGCAAGCGTGGGTGATCTGCGCGGGCGCAACGCCATAGGCTGCTGCCCGCCCCAGCAGGCTGCGCAGGTCCGCCGCGTCGGAACGACCGGTCATTCGCCGCCTCCCTGCGGCGCAAACACCGCAGCGGCGCGCTGCGTGATGCCAGACACATCCGCCCCCGGTGCCATCAGGCAGCACAGCGCCTCGCCCCCCTCGCCGCGCAGAAAGACGCGCAGGCCGCGCGGGCCGGCAATGATCACCGGCGACAGGGCGCCGCCCTCGAACAGCTGGCGCGCCTCGCGTTCGAGCGCGTCCAGATGTTCCTGTGCGTGGCGCACCGCGCTATCCGTCAGCAGCACCGTGCGCGCACCAAGATCGACCAGCGCCGCCAGTTCACATCCCGGCTGCGCTTTGCGGAAATCGGCAAGTGTGGGTCTGGTCATAAGGGGCGCCCTCCGGCCCCCGTGATCGCACGGCTCCGGTTAACAGGCCGCTGAAAAACACCTGCTGTAAGGAACGTTTTCCCTTGAGCTGGCGTTCGATGCAGCTCGGTTCGCGAGGAGGCAGTCCGATTAGCCGC
>NZ_JAUOQN010000065.1:0-22218 GCF_030547555.1 Salipiger sp. 1_MG-2023
GGTTGGTTCTCGCAACCCGACCCTACCGGGAAACCCGATGGCCACCGTAAGCTACACCACGTCTGGGGACGTCACCCAACCCGAGCCTCGAAGGCCAAAGAACTTTTCCAGCCCAGGGCCCGCAATCAATTCGCTACCTTGTTCGACGAACGCTTCAATGCGTGACCGTATCTGAAACCCGCATGGGCCGGACCAGATACACAGACTTCATGACACTCCCGTGTATGCCGAGGATGAAGCGATTGATCCGCCAAAGGTCAAACCCACGACGCGTAATATTAACCGAGGCACATTACCCAAACACTTACCCCGCATCGAGGAAGTGATCGAACTGTAATGCACGACCTGTGAATGCGGCTGCGAACGCCATGTGATCGGCGAAGGTACCAGCGAGCGGCTGGATACTATCCCGGCGCAGTTCCGGGTGATCGTGACCCGCCGCCCCAACTATGCCTGCAGGTCCCGTGAGGCGGTATTGTTCCAGGCCTCGGCCAAACCCCGCCTGATTGAAGGCGGCAAGCCGACCGAGGCAACCATGGCCAGTGTCATCGTCAGCAAGTTTGCGGATCATCTACCGCTCTATCGTCAGATACAAATCTATGCACGGCAGGGGGGCGATCCTGATCGCTCCACGCTGGCGGCATGGGTGGGGAAAGCGGCCGACGAACTGCCCTGTCTACGATTGCCTGCTGGCGAACTTCAAACAATCCGCCAAGCTCTTCATGCCCTCTCGGCAGATTGCTATGCAATCGCTTGCCGGGTAACAGACGAGACCACCGCCCCGGTGTTTGATCCCGGTAGAGGCAAGGTCAAGAAGGGGTATTTCTGGGCTCTGGCCCGGGATGTTTGAGTAGGGATGGAGAAGACCCACCCGGCGTGGCGTTCACTTATGCGCCGGGGCGATCCGGCAAACACGCCGCAGATATTTTGAAGGGCTTTGACGGCATCCTGCAGGTCGCTGGCTATACCGGCTACAACCGGCTGATTGTCCCAAAGCGGCAGGCCAACGTCTGCTGGGCGTATGCCCGTCGTAAGCTGTTCGAGCGAACCAAAAACAGTGCAGCGCCGATTGCGCAGGAGGGGCTCAGGCAGATCACGGCAGTTTATCGCGTCGAAACGCGAATCCGCAGCTTGCCTGCATCTCAGAGGCTGGCCGTCCGGCAGGACTAATCCGTTCCGATGGTCGCGGAGTTCAAGATCTGGCTGGAACAGGCCAGAGCGCAGGTCTTTGGGCCGTTCACGACCGGAGAGGCGCTCAAACACATCGCAAAATACTGAGACGGGCTTATCCTGTTTCTCTCCAACGGGCGGATCGACGGCGCGCTGGTCATGGACGCGCTGATCCCTTTCGGGACATTGCTGCGCAATACCCTGTCGGGCAATGGATCGCCGGCCACCTGCTTTTGCGTCAGCCCACTGGTCAGCGCGATCCGCGCCGCGTCTTGGCGGAGGTCGTCCGTCGGTTACAGATCCACAGGCAGTCTCCTGTGTTGCGGTCAAGGCTGTCAAAGAAGCGCCATCGAACCGCGACAGGTCCAACCTCAGTCCTCTTGCGTGCCCACGAACATCCGGTCCTTCGCGGCGGTGATGTGGTGGCGCATTGTGGCTTGTGCCACCTCGGGCTGTTTCAGGCGGATCGCGTCGAGCACCGCGCGGTGCTCTGCCAACACCAGTTCTTGACGGCTGGGGGAGTCGAGCATGGTCAGCGACCGTGACAGCTTGACGCCATAGGCAATCTGCTCGCTCAGAGATTCCAGCACCGACGAGAAAAACAGGTTCTTTGATGCTCGGGCCACCGCCAGATGCAGGCTTTGATCAGCATCCACGCCAAGCGCGTTCTTCAGATAGGTCTGCTCCATCACATGATAGGCGGCTTCCATCCGCGCCAGGTCTTCGTCATCGCGCCGCCGCGCGGCCCAAGCGGCTGCAGCGCCTTCGACGTCAATGCGAAACTCGTAGCAACGCTGGACATCCGAGACCGATTCAAGCGGCACAAAGCTGATCAGCTCGCGGTCGGGGCGGCGCAGCACGTAGCTCCCCGAACCGCGGCGCGATTGCACGATGCCATCGTCTCGCAGCCGCGACAGTGCCCCACGCACGATCGGTCGCGAGACGCCGAAGCTTTCAGCCAGCATCTCTTCGGTGGGCAACCGGCTGTGAACCGGGTATTCCTCTTCGAGGATCTTTGTCAGAAGCTGATCGTAGACTTGATCTGCCAGTGAGGGTCGCCGTGACTCTGACAACGTGATCTCCTTGCTTGTGGACCGGGCGCGCGTAAGGCTCTTTCTGAACCGCGTTTGAGTGAAATACAGAGACCAGGCGCGCGAGGCTACAAGATGTGTGGCCGCCCCCTGGCAGGGACGGCCAGAGAGCCGGAGCCTATTTGGCCTTGGCAGCTCCAGGAGTATTTGCCGGTTTGCGGATCACCAGAAAGTAGACGAACACCAGCGTCAGCGCGACAAAGAACAGGCTGTCGGGATTGGTGACGAAGGTGGTCGGGTCGCCGTTCGACAAGGCCAGAGAGCGCCGCAAGAATTCTTCCAGATTCGGCCCAAGGATATAGCCCAGAAGCATGGTGATCACCGGAAAGCCATTGCGACGGAGGTAAAACGCCAGAACCCCCATGCCAAGCGCCATGAACATCTGGAAGGTCGAGTAGGTTGCCACGAAGCTGCCCACCACGGCCAGAAGCGCGATCACGGCATAAAGCACATCCTTGCGCACCGAGACGATCTTGATGAAATACGGCCCGATCAGCCAGAGCGTCAGAGGGATCAGCACCACCGCACTGAACAGCAGAGCGGCCAGCATGGGGGCGATCAGCCCGGCCTGATCGGCCATCAGCTGCGGCCCCGGCTGAATGCCGTTGATCACCAGAACGCCGAGCATGATCGCGGTGATCGGATCGCCGGGAATGCCAAAGGTCAGCATCGGCACCATGGCGCCACCACAGACCGCGTTGTTGGCGCTTTCCGACGCGGCGATGCCCTGCGGGTTGCCTTTGCCAAATGTCTCCGGTTCGCTCGAGTTACGCACGGTTTCGGTATAGGCCAGAAACGAGCCCATCGAGCCGCCCGCGCCCGGCAATGTGCCGACGAAATAGCCGATCAGGCAGGATTTGAAGTAGCAGCCAAAGCCGATCTTGCGGATCTCCGACAGCGGGGGCAGGAAATCGCGGCGGCGGATCTTGACCTTGTTGGCGGCAGCGGCAGCGGCGGCGCTGATATCGATGCGCGCGCTTGCCTGCGTCAGCACCTCGGCAATGGCGAAGGTGCCGATGATCACCGGCATCAGGTCGATCCCGGCGGTCAGGCTGGAATAGCCATAGGTGAAGCGGGTGATCGGCTCCATCGCGTCAAGCCCGACAGTGGCCAGCATCAGACCGATACAAGCGGCCAGCCCAGCCTGCGGAATGCGACCGCGTTGCGCGATCACCACGACGATCAAAGCGAAGGCGAGAAGAGAGAACTTGCCGGTTGTCTTCACCAACAGCGACAGTTCGGCCACGAAAGGTGCAACTGCGATCAACAAGAGCGCCCCGACCGCGCCGCCGAACATGGACCCCAGCGCCGCATGGCCAAGCGCCAGCGCCCCTTTGCCTTTCTGCTGCATCGGAAAGCCGTCGAGCGCGGTCATCATCGAGGACGGCGCGCCGGGAATGTTGATCGTGATGGCGGTGATCGAACCGCCGCACATGCCCGCCATATAGATGCTGGCACAGGCCATCAGCGCGGTTTCGACGCTGAGCGTATAGGTCAGTGGCAGCAAAAGCGCCATTGCCAGCGTCGCCGTCAGGCCCGGAATGGCGGCAAAGATGGTACCGATCACAAAGCCGAGGATCACGTAGGTGAGGTTGACCGGATCGGCCAGCAGGGAAAAACTGCTGAAAACGAGGAAGACGAAATCCATGACTTAACCCCACAGCGTCGGGAGTCGAACCCCGAACAATTGTTGGAACATGACAAAGGCCACCCCGACGATCGCGACCGAGATGATGGCCTTGAGGACCAGTTTCTCGAAATTCGAAAACAGCAGGATCAGCGCAAAGACGAAAAGGCTGGACGACAGAAAATAGCCCAGCGGCTTGAACGCCACGATGTAAAGGAAGATCGCCACCACCACCCAGAGATGGGTGTAGCTCCGTATCGCATCCTCGGGCGCGGGCTCTGGCCTGTCCCGCAGCGCCTGCAGGATCAGGACGCTGCAAAAGACAATCGCCGCAGCTCCCACGAGGATCGGAAAGAAGGCAGGCGTCAGCCCGCTCTCGGCAATCGGGGCGCCCAAACTCAGGGCCGTGACCAGATAACCAACAGACACTGCAAGAGTGACATACAGAAATACCATTTGCCTGTTTAAGAGCATCGTCTTCTCCGGGGCTGGATGTGGTGGGGGCGTCAGCGCAAGGTGGCTGTCGGTGCGGTCGTTTGCAGCGGGTGACCGCGCGTTCGACCTCGGTGCGAAAAAACCGGCGGTGGGGCCAGCGGCGGCGGTGTCTGCGCCGCTGGCCTCACCAGAACCATATCTCCGGCCCTTGGGGCCGAAGACGGGGTGGGCGTAGGCCTTACAGGCCCAATTCGTCCATAAGCGTGAACGTCTTGGTTTGCAGCTCGTCGACCCAGGAGACGACCTCATCGGAGCCCAGCCAATCGGCGGTCACGCCAACCTGTGCCAGCCAGTCCTGAAATTCGGCGCTGTCATAGGCTGCCTTGAAGGTGGTCTCCAGCGTTTCGACCGCATCATCGGGCGTATTGGCCGGAGCCGCCAGAATGAGGAAGCTGCCGGTCTGCAGGTCGTGACCTTTGGATTTCAGCGTCGGCACGTCGGTGTAGGTGGCGTTCTGCACCGAGGTCAGCTCGACCACGCCCTTGGCATCGCCGGAGGCCAGAATCCCGCTGAAGTCACCGAGGCTCGAGATCGCCGCATCCAACTCGCCCGAGAGCAGCGCCTCGGCTTCGGCGCTGGACGAGCCAGCATAGGTGATGACGTTGAAATCCACGTCGAGCAGCTTTTCCAGCTGCATCGCCGAGAGGTAGGGGCCAGAGCCCTTGGGAGCCACGCCGACACGCACTTCGCCGGGGTTTTCCTTGGCGCGGGCAATCAGATCCTCGTAGCTTTCGATGCCCGAATGCTTCGAGACGACAATGGCATCGGCCTCAGAGGTGATGCGCGCGATCAGCTTCATGTTGTCGAGCGAATAGCCCGGCACCATCTGGCCGCGGGGCAGGGTGATGACGCTGTCATAGGTCAACACGCCAACGGTGTGCCCATCGGGACGCGCGTTGGTCATCTGGATCAGCCCGGTGGCGGTGACCGCACCGGCGATGTTTTCCACGTAGATGGATTTCGGCAGATCCTGATCGGCGATATTGCTGATCTTGCGTGAGATAGCGTCTGCGCCGCCACCTGCGGGCCAAGGCACGATCAAGCGAATATCACGGGTCGGGAAATCCGCCGCGGCAACAGATGTCCCGAGGATGGCCGCGCCAAGCGCAAGGCCAAGGGTGGTCTTCAAGCTTTTGTAAAACATATTTCTGTTCCTCCTCTACAGATGTCGTTTGCCAGACAGGTCCGGCGTCCTCCGTGCGCCCCGGATCCGGAAAAGCTGGGCTTTGCCGGTTGGGCGTCCTGAATGTTGGTCAGCGTTGTCACATGTGGGCTGCGCCATGAGGCCAGATAGGCTGTCTGACGCATGATCGTGGCAGGATCAGATGGCTGTGCGTGCGCTCTGCCCCGACTCTGCCTTGCGCTGGAAACACGGTAGGCGGTGCCTCCGATGCAACTGAAACGATCCTCCCCTTCCGTCTCGGTACATTGCTTCACCGGGGATCCGCCAACTGGGCGAGGCCGTTGAAGCTTGGACTACGATAAGTAGTCAATGTTTACAAATCAACACAAATTTTACCGCCGAAGTGCATTATATGCGCGAAAATGCCTCTGATTTGTTCTGTCAGTATACACATTATGACAAAAGTTGCCAACTCCGTGCCTGCCAAGATCGCGCAAACAGGCGGCCCGTTTTGCAATATGCAAGCCTATCAACCCGTAAGCGACGTGATCAGCCCGCCGCCTCGGGAACGGCGGGCTGTCTTGACAATTCGAGCGTCAGTTTGCCTGAAGATCGGCGGGCAACAGCGCCTCGGGCAGGTTCTGATAGCAGACCGGCCGCAGGAACCGCCGAATCGACAGGGTGCCGACCGACGTGGCGCCAAAATTGGTCGACGCGGGGTAAGGCCCGCCATGTACCATGCTGTCCGCCACCTCAACCCCGGTGGGGAACCCATTGGCCAGCACGCGCCCGGCCATTTTCTCAAGCACCGGCAAAAGATCGCGCGCAACATCGATGTCGCCATCATCCATTTGCAGCGTCGCGGTCAGCTGCCCCTTGAAGCTGGCGGCAACCGCCAGCATTTGCTCGGTGTCCTTGACCCGGATCACCAGACCCAGCGGGCCAAACACCTCCTCCGACAGTTCTTCGTTGGCCAGCCAGTCCTTGGCCGAAACGTCAAACAGATACGGCACGGCGGAGCGGCCTTCGCAGGTGCTGGTCAGCAGCGATTTCACGCCCGCGCCCTCCGACACGCGACGCGCACCGTCGCGGTAGGCGTCGGCCATGCCATCGGTCAGCATGGTTTGCGCAGAGACCGCTTTGAGGCCTTCGCTCGCGGCGCTGACAAAGGCCTCGGCCTCTGGCCCGTCCACCACGATAGCTATGCCGGGGTTGGTGCAGAATTGGCCGACGCCCATGGTCAGGCTTCCGGCCCATCCCGTGCCAAGATCGGCGCCGCGCGCAGCCGCAGCCTCTGGCAGCACGAACATCGGGTTCACGCTGCCCAGCTCGCCAAAGAACGGGATCGGCTCGGGGCGTTTGGCGCAAAGGTCAAACAGCGCGCGCCCGCCGCCGAGGCTGCCAGTGAAGCCAACGGCCTTGATCCGGGGATCGGTGACAAGCGCCTCGCCGACCGCACGGGAGCCGCCTTGTACAAGGCTGAAAATGCCGCCGTTCATGCCAAGCTTGTCCAGCGCCGCAACGATGGCATCGCCGACAATCTCGCCAGTGCCGGGATGGGCGCCGTGGCCTTTGACCACGACAGGACAGCCCGCCGCCAGCGCGGCAGCGGTGTCGCCACCGGCAGTAGAGAAGGCCAGCGGGAAGTTCGAGGCGCCAAACACCGCGACCGGGCCGATCGGTCGTTGCATCATCCGCAGATCAGGGCGCGGCAGCGGCTGGCGGTCCGGCAGGGCAACATCGTGACGACGATCGAGGTAAGCCCCATCACGGATATGGGCCGCGAACAGCCGTAGCTGACCGGTGGTGCGGCCGCGCTCGCCCTGAAGCCGCGCTGCGGGCAGGCCAGTCTCGGATGTGCCGATTTCGGTGATCTGATCACCGCGGGCGTCGATTTCGTCGGCGATGGTTTCCAGCAGCACCGCGCGTTCTTCCCGCGAGGAGGCGGCAAAGCCGGGGAACGCCGCATGCGCTGCGGCGCAGGCTTCGGCGACCAGTTCGGGCGAGCCTGCCGAGAACTCAAAGGCACTACCGCTGGCCGGTGCAGAAGAGAATTTTGCCTCGGCACTCACGCGCTTGCCAGCAATCAGATGGTTGCCGTGTGGGGTAAACGTCATGTTTATCGTCCTGTCTTTTCGCGCCATGCGTTGAATTTTACGATGCTCTCGTCGTCGGTCCCCGGGTAAAGACCGATAATGCCGGCACCCTCGGTGACCTGCTCGAGCACGAAATCCTCGTAGGCTTCCATTTCGGTACATTCCGCCGCAATCTCATCCGCGAGATGCGCCGGGATGACCATGACGCCATCGCCATCGCCCAGCATCACGTCGCCGGGAAAGACCGGTGCATCGCCGCAGGAAATCGGCACATTCAGTTCGATCGCCTCGTGCAGGGTCAGGTTCGTGGGGGCAGAGGGGCGTGCGAAATAGGCCGGCATGTCAAGCGCGCCAATTCCCGCCGCGTCGCGCACACCGCCATCAGACACCACACCTTCCACGCCGCGCTGTTGCAGCCGTGTCACAAGGATCGAGCCGGCTGTTGCGGCGCGGCAGTCCTTGCGCGCGTCCATCACCAGCACATGACCCTTGGGGCAGGTCTCGACCGCGACGCGCTGTTTGTGGTCGCGGTCGCGGAACACGGTGATCGGGTTGCGATCTTCGCGCGCCGGAATATAGCGCAGGGTATAGGCCTGGCCGACCATGGTCACCGGCTTGCGCTCGACCGGTGTGACCCCCTGCACGAACTGATTGCGCAGTCCTCGCTTGTAAAGCGCGGTGGCCACGGAGGCCGTGGACACCTTGCGTAATTTGTCGCGCGTCTCGTCGGACAGGATATATTCGCTCATCACTTTTCCCTATGGCCTGGCGTTTTGCAGCCTTGGACAAGGCAGGCTCTGCAATCTCTCTTCCAGCCAATCGCAGCGGCGCCGCCCCGGTCTTGGACCTTCCAAAGAAATCCAACCCGCTCCTCCCAAAGCATTGAACATTCAGTTACACGCGTGCGGCAGATTAGTCAATATTAGTAATAATATTAACGCAGGAAGCGCCGGATTTTTAGCTGAGAAGCGCTCATATCATTACTAATAATAACAACATTACCCAAGGAGCGGCTGCCGAAATCCTGAAGCTTGTGACACAAGATTTGCGGCGCAGTCTGCGAAAGTGGCCATGCGTTCTTATCGCAGAGCCCGGGAAAACCGCCTTGAAGCCAACGTTCGCCGCAAGCCTTACCAAAGGTACGGGCGCTATCAATCGAACCGCTCTCGCCTGCCTCGTCGCGGTTGTTGCACATCGAGAAGCCGGCGGGCGATGGGCCGTGCCGCCGTCATGTGACAGATAAATCCGATGAATCGGCCCGGCGCCAAGCAGGGTGGCCGGAATGGCATGACCGCATTCGTGGATCGCGATGCGACGTTCAAAGCGGTCCCGTCCGGGCTGACTAACCGACAGGGCGGCGAGGGCCGGCGTGGAAGTTGTCAAGTCAACAGAGCACGCTCAACTTGTGAGCGGTTGTGGGCAAATTTAGCGATACTCGCCGCGCTTTCCAGGCATAGAATGCTTCCATCCGATGATATTGGACGGTCAGGGCTGCGCGACGAGGGGATTGGGAGTCGCGCTTCAGGTGGCGCGCATTCGGGATCATTTTCGACGGCTATTGCCGCTTGCTGCAGCGTACGCGCGTGACGGACTGGGAACGCCGCTTCGACGAGATCGAGGCGGAAGACCCGCACAAGGCCCAGACCTTTCCCAAAGGGGCAGGGCGCGTAGTGCGCGGTATTCTCCGATGAGCGCAAGCTGCTATGCCCCTACTGCAGTGGGCGGGTTTCTGCGCGGCGCGGCGCAGGAACCCGACAAGACAGGGATCGTCAGAACGGGGTGCCCCTCTCGCCGGGCGGCCTAGCGCAGTTCGTTGATATAGCAATGATCTTCGGTCAGCGCCGCGTGGCGCATGGCGACCAGTGGGCGGTTACTGGAATCATAGGACACCTCGTCGATGTCCAATAGGGCGCGGGGCGCGTTGCGCGGTAGGTCGAGGTAATCCAGATCCTCTGGTGTCGCCAGCCGGGCGATCAGCTTTTCGCGCACCGCAGCAAGGCGCAACCCGTGATGTTCCAGCAGCCATTTGTAGATCAGCGTGGGCATCTCTTCGATCGTAACTGGGAAATCCGGGGCCAAGGCCAGCGGAATTGTCACACGGTCGATCATCACCGGGCGATCTTCGATCAGCCGCAGCCGGTGCATGTAGATCACCGGCGCCTTCGCAGGCAGATCCAGCCGTTCCGATTCATCCAGCGTTGCCCTGCGGTGGCAGGCATCGACCAGCACCGTGCGGCTGCTCGACAGTCGTCCCTCGATCGTATGCAGCCGATAATATTGATAGAATTGCGACATGGAATGATGCGGCGTGCGCCCCGTCACCACCGTGCCGGTCTTGCGCCGCCGCATGATCACCCCTGACGCGGTCAGATCGCTCATGGCGCGGCGAATGGTGCCGTAGGACACGTTGAACTGTTTCGCCAGCTCCAGTTCCGGCGGCAACACATGGCCTTCGGTCCATGTGCCAAGGATGATGCGCCGCAGGATGCGTTCCTTGACCTGTTCGTGCAGCGGCTTGCGTTCGAGCCCGTCTTGCAGCGTCTCGGTTTCGGAAAGCTCCGGGGCGTCGGTCATGATTAACTCCTGTTCACACAGTGCTTAATATTTCCACACAAATCACACTTGCCAAGTGCCGTCTATGTGTATTTCTATATAGGTATGAGAAACGAACTGACATCTGCCCAAACTTCCGACACCCCTGCCGATACAACTGGCATGGTCGACACGCTGCGGCAGCTTGTCGAAAGCCGCACCCCTATGCCCCCCGGCAACAATTACGCGCCGCATGCCGATCTGCTCGAGGCGCTCTTTGCCCCGCTGGGCGGCACGGCGGAACGGGTGACGGTGCCGCGCGATCTGTGGGACGGGCCGGGGCTGGACGGTGCGCGGGTGAACCTGCTGCTGCGTCCCGACATGCCCGGCGCAAGCGATGCGCTGCCCGAGGCGATGATCTATTTCCACACCGATACCGCCCCGGCCGGCGATGGCTGGACCCGCGACCCCTTTGCACTGTCTCAGGACGGCAGCCGGCTTTACGGGCGCGGCACTGCGGACATGAAGGGCACCATCGCCGCCGTGCGCGACGCGTTGCTGCGGCTGGCGCAGAGCAGAACCGCGCTGGCCTTTCGCCCGGTGCTGGCGTTTTGCACGGATGAAGAGGGCGGGCGCTATCCCGGCATCCGCCACCTTGCCGAAACCCGGCCTCTGCCCGAGGTGCTGCTGAACCTCAACGGCTCCGCCGAGCCGCGGATCTGGGCGGGCTGTCTTGGCTCTCTGGACCTGACGCTGGAAATCGAGGGCCGTGCTAGCCATTCGGGCGACCCTGATCGCGGCATCAATGCCGCCGAGGCGCTATTGCCCGCTCTGACCGCTCTTCTGGCGCTCAAGCCGGTGATCGAAAGCCGCACCACGGCGCTGGCCCCGCCGCCCTGGGCCGATGGCCCGCTGCCCGCGCGCCTGAACCTGACGGCGATCCACGCGGGCGACAAGGGATCGGCCATTCCCGGCCGCGCGCAGGTGACGATGAACCGCCGCTATCTGGCCGAGGAAAACGAAACCGCCGTGATCGCCGAGCTGCATGCCACCGTCGCCCGCGCGATGGAGGGCAGCCCGGCGCTGAGCTGGGATCTGCGGACCACCGGCCACCTGCCGCCCGTTTCCGATCCGGATGGCCCCGCAACCCGGCGCTGGACCCTTGCCCGCGCCGCCGCCTTCGGCCTGCCCGAAGAGGCGTTTGTGCGCTATGGCTCCGGCACCTCGTCGGATTTCGGCTGGGTGCAGCGGGCGGGCGTGCAGCACATGCTGCTTGGCGGGCTCGGGCGGCCCGGCCACAACATGCACGGCCCCGACGAATTCACCACGGTCGAGGATCTTCGCGCCTTGTCGGACGCGATTTTCCTGTTCCTCGCCGAAGGATGCGCTCCGCAAGGCGCCACGGACCCCGGCAACGCTCCAACAGAAGGATCCCCCCAATGACACATACCCTAAACCGGCGCGGTTTTCTGCGCACGGCCGCTGCCACCGGCGGGCTGATGACCCTGCCGGGACTCGTATCGATGGCACAGGCGCAGAACATCACGCCCGGCGGCACGCTGCGCGTCGGCCTGAACATCACGCCCTCGGTGCTGAACCCGATGCTGCTGCGGCTCAATTCGGAATACATGCTGGCCGAGATGCTTTATTCCGGCCTGACCACGCTGGCGCCCGACATGACAGCGCAGCCCGATCTGGCCACCGAATGGCGCGCCAATGACGACGCCACCGAATGGCATTTCACCCTGCGCGAGGGCGTCACCTTTTCCAACGGTGCAGCGCTGACCTCGGCGGATGTGGTCGCCTCCTTCACCAAGCTGCTCGACCCCGAAACCGCGGCGCCCGGCAGCCGCAACCTTGGCCCCATCGCCAAGGTGGAGGCCGATGGCGATTACGGCGTGGTGTTCCACACCTCGGCCCCCTATGCCGACCTGCCCGTCGCGCTGACCTATCCTACCGCCAAGGTCGTACCCGCAGCGATCATCGAAAGCGATTTCGACAGCCTCGCCACCACGCCGGTCGGTTCGGGTCCGTTTCGCTTGTCGCAATTCATCGCCGATGACCGCGCCATCGTCGAAAAGAACCCCGATTACTACATCGAGGGCCAGCCCTATCTCGACAGCGTCGAGGTGCGCACCTTCCCCGATGCCGCTGGCGCTGCCGCCGCGATGCTGGCCGGCGAGATCGACCTGCTGAACGAGATTCAGCCCACCGATTTCGCCCGCATCTCGGAGGGCGCGGGCATCGAAGGTCTGCGCACCCCCTCGGGCCGGTTCCTTGACGTGGTGATGGATTGCACCGTCGCGCCCTTCGACAACCCCAAGGTCCGCGAGGCCCTGTCCTTTTGCGTCGATCGCGAAGCCATGGTCGAGCTGGTCGCCGAAGGCTACGGCACGCCGGGCAATGACACGCCGGTCAACGCCTCTTATGCCTATCACGCCGATGCCCCGCTGAAGCAATACGATCCCGAGAAATCCAAGGCACTGCTGGCCGAGGCCGGCTATCCCGACGGTATCGAGATCGACCTCATCGCCTCGGTGAAGCCGGATTACCGCTCGGCCATGGCCGTGGTGCTACGCGAAATGGCCAAGCCCGGTGGCTGGACCATCAACGTCAAGACGATGGATCACCCCAGCTATCTGGAACAGGTGTGGAAGAAGGGCAATTTCTACGTTGGTTTCTACAACATGCAGCCGACCGAAGGCACGATCTTCAACCTGCTGTTCACTTCGGATGCCAACTGGAACGAAACCCGCTGGAACAACGCCGAATTCGACGCGCTGGTCATCAAGGCGGATGCCACCACCGACCATGACGAACGGGCGCGGCTTTACGCCGAGGCACAGGCGATGATGCGCGCGGAAATCCCGGCGCTCGTGCCCTGCTTCTTCGACCTGCTGGGCGCGCGCGCCGAGCAGGTGATGGGCTATGAACAGAACCCGCGCGGCGCGAACTATGCGCTGCACAAAGTCTGGCTGTCCGCAGGCAGCTGATGCCCGATCCGGGCCGCACAGTCCTGTGCGGCCCCCCTCTTGCAACCGGAGTCCCCAATGTCGGCCAGCTTTCTGCTGCGCCGTCTGGCGTATCTTGCGCTGACGGCCTTTCTTGTCTCGCTCATCGTCTTTGGCGTGACGCAGCTTTTGCCAGCAAATGCCGCGACGATGATCCTTGGCGAATACGCCACCCCCGAGGCGCTGGCCGCGCTGAACCAGAAGCTGGGGCTGGATCAGCCCGCGCTGGTGCAATACGGGCAATGGCTGTCCGGTGCGGTGCAGGGTGATTTCGGCATCTCGCTGCGCACCAGCCAGCCGGTTGGCCCGTCGATCATGTCCGCCTTCGGGCGCTCGGCGCTGCTGGCGGCGCTGTCGCTGGCGCTGGTTTGCGTGATCGCCATTCCGCTGGGCGTCTGGGCTGGCACCAAACGCGGCGGGCCGACCGATCTGGGCCTGTCGGTGGTCAGCTATCTTGGCGTATCGCTGCCCGAATTCGTGCTGGCGACGCTGCTGCTGGCCTGGCTTGCGGGGCCGGCGGTGGGGCTGTTCCCCGCCTCGGGTTACACCCCCTTTTCCGAAGATCCGCTGAAGGCGCTGCATCACCTTGCGCTGCCGGTGATCACGCTGGCGATCATCCTGACCGCCCATATCAGCCGCATGGTCCGTTCGGAAATGGTCGACACGCTGGAAAGCGATTTCGTCCGCGCCGCCCGGCTGCGCGGCCTGTCGAAACGACAGGTGATCTACAACCACGCGCTGCGCAATTCCATGCTGCCCGCGATCACCGTCATCGCGCTTGATGTCGGTTACCTGATCGGCGGGGTGATCGTTGTCGAAGAGGTCTTTGCCTTTCCCGGTATCGGGCGGCAGCTGATCCTTGCCATCCAGAACCGCGACCTGCCGATGCTTCAGGCCGGCGCGCTGATCATGGCGCTGACCTATGCGCTTGCCAACCTTGCGGCGGACCTTGCCTATGCCGCGCTCGACAAGAGGATCCAGTACAAATGAAGACCCTCCGGGCCCTGCTCCGCAATCCGCAAGGCGCCGCCGGGCTGGCGCTGTGTTCTCTCGTGATGCTGACGGCCATTCTTGGCCCCGCCATCGCGCCCAACGATCCCGAGGCGTTTCACTTCGGCGCCCGATTTGCCGCGCCCTCGGCCGAATTTCCCTTTGGCACCGACTGGTACGGGCGCGACCTGTTCAGCCGCATCCTTGTGGGCGCACGATCGACCGTGCTGCTGGCGCTGCTGGCGACGGTGATCGGCACCGCGCTGGGGGCAATCATCGGCGTGGTGTCGGGCTATCTTGGCGGGATGGTGGACGAGGCGATCATGCGCGTGACCGATGCGGTCATGGCGATCCCCTCGCTGCTGTTTGCACTGATGATCCTTGCGGCGCTGGGGTCTTCGGCATTGAACGCGGTGCTGGCGATCGGCATCGCGTTTACACCGGGCATGGCGCGGATCTCGCGGTCGGTGACCCTGCAGGTACGTAGCCTCGATTACGTCTCGGCGGCCAAGGCGCGCGGCGAAAGCCTGCGCTGGATCGTGCTGGCCGAGATCCTGCCCAACACCATTGCCCCGGTCATCGTCGAAGGCACCATCCGCGTCGCCTTTGCCATCATGACGCTGGCCACCCTGTCGTTCCTTGGCCTTGGCGCACAGCCGCCCGCGCCGGAGTGGGGGCTGATGATCGCCGAGGCCCGTGACCACCTGTTCCGCAGCCCATGGCCCGTGGTCGCCCCCGGCGCCGCCATCGCCATCGTCGCCATCGGCTTCAACCTGCTTGGCGACGGGCTGCGCGACGTGCTCAACCCGCGCACCGGAGACCACGCATGACCCTGACCGTTCGCGATTATGCGCTGTATTACGACACCGCCACCGGCCCGGTGCGCATCCTTGATGACATCTCGCTCGACATCGCGCGGGGCGAAGTGCTGGGGCTGGTGGGGGAAAGCGGCTCGGCCAAATCCTCGCTGGCCAATGCGGTGATCCGCGACCTGCCGGGCAAGGTCCATGCCGAACGCGGCAGCATCTGTCTTGGCGACGAAGACATCACCCGCGCCTCTGCCGCCACGATGACCAGCCTGCGCGGCAAGCGCATCGCCATGGTGTTCCAGAACGCCGCGACCACGCTGGACCCGGTGCAGACGCTGGGCAACCACCTGCTGGAAACGCTGGAGCGCCACACCACGCTGGACGCCAGCGCCCGGCAGGCGCGGGCACTTGAGCTGATCGGCATGGTTGGCCTGCCCGATCCCGCCGCCATGATGCTGCGCTTTGCGCATGAGGTGTCGGGCGGCGAAAAACAGCGCGTGGTGCTGGCGCTGGCCTTTGCCTGCGAACCCGAGCTGATCCTGTTCGACGAGCCGACCTCGGCGCTTGATGCGACCACGGCGGCGACGCTGCTCGATCTGTTCCGCGAGCTTCAGGCCCGCACCGGGGTTTCGGCGCTGTTCATCAGCCATGACCTTGGCACCGTGGCCGACATCGCCCACCGGGTGGCGGTGATCTATGGCGGGCGCATCGTCGAACAGGGCCCGACCGAGGCGATTTTCGCCCGCCCGCAGCACCCCTATACGCAGGCGCTTCTGGCTAGCCTGCCGCGCCCGTCCGACCGGCTGACGGCGCGCGGCCTTGCCACCAGCGGCGCGCGCCCCGCCCCGCGCAGGGGAGAGATGCCCGCCTGCCTGTTCTCCGGTTCCTGCCCGCATCACGACCAGGCCATCTGCGATGCGCAGCGGGTGCATGCCGTGCCGATCGCCGACCGCAGCATCGCCTGCGCCCGTGTCGCCCGGGGCGAGACCCTGCCCACGCCGGATGCCCCCGCGCCGCTGCCCTCGCCGCGCGACAGCGCCGTGCTGCTTGAAGCGCAGAACCTGTCGGTGACCTATGGCCGCCCGTCCCTGACCGACCGGCTGCGCGGACGCACGGCGTTGCAGGTTCGCGCCGTGCGCGACATCAGCTTCCAGCTGCACCTGGGCGAAACGCTGGCGCTGGTGGGGGAGTCCGGCTGTGGCAAATCCTCGCTCGCACGCTCGCTTTCCGGGCTGCAACCGTTTGCGGGCAAAACCTTGCTTGGCGGCGTCGAAACCACCCCCGACAGCGCCGCATGGCGGGCGCGGGTGCAGACGATCTTTCAGAACCCCGACAGCTCGCTCAACCCCCGCCACACGTTGGCGACGATCCTCGGGCGGCCGCTGAAACTCTTCCGCCCCGATGTGGACCGCCCGGCGGAAATCGCCCGGCTGCTTCAACGGGTGCACCTGCCGGCCGATTACGCCAATCGCTACCCGCACCAGCTTTCGGGCGGGGAAAAGCAGCGCGTCGCCATCGCCCGTGCGCTTGCCGCCGAACCCGATGTCATCATCTGCGACGAAATCACCTCGGGCCTTGATGCCGCCGTGCAGGCCGCCATCGTGCGGCTTTTGCGCGAAATTCAGGCCGCCAGCGGCACCGCGCTGGTGTTCATCACCCATGATCTTGGCATCCTGCGCCATGTCGCGGATCGGGTGGCGGTGATGTATCTGGGCGAGATGGTCGAGACCTGCGAGGTCTCCGCCCTCGATGCCGCGCCTTGGCATCCCTATACCGAGGCGCTGCTGTCCTCCTCCCATTCCGTCGATCCGCAAAGCCGCGCCCGCCGCGTAAGGCTGCAGGGAAGCCTGCCCAAACGCACGCAGGATCTGCCCGGCTGCCCCTTTGCCAGCCGCTGCCCGCGCCATCTGGGCCCGCAATGCGACACGCAGCGCCCGCCCCTGCGCCAGCCCGAAGACGGCCACGCCATCCTCTGCCATCTGGCGGACGACACGCTCCATGCCGTGCCGCCGATCTGGCAGTTCAAGACCCCCGAAAGGACGACCCCATGACCCCCGAAGACCTGATCGCCCGCGTCGACGAAGACGCCTGCCTTGCGCGGCTTGCCGACATGGTGCAGCGCAAGAGCTATTCCGAAACCGATGGCGAACGCGCTCTGGCCGAGCATATGCACGGCATTCTTGGCGACATGGGGCTGGACGCAATGCTGCAACCGGTCGAGGGCCAGCGGGTCAACGCCATCGGCACGCTCAAGGGCACGGGCGGTGGCAAGAGCCTGCTGTTCAACGGGCACCTTGATACCAACCCCGTCACCACCGGCTGGACGGTTGATCCTTGGGGCGGCGTGATCGACGACGAATTCATCTACGGCATCGGCGTGTCCAACATGAAGGCGGGCGACGCCGCCTATCTGTGCGCGGTGGAAACCATCCTCAAGGCCGGGATGAAGCCCAAGGGCGATGTCATCCTGTCCTTTGTCATCGGCGAGCTTCAGGGCGGGATCGGCACGGTGCGGATGCTCGAACAGGGGGTGACGGCGGATTACTTTGTCAATTCCGAACCTACCGACATTCAGGCACTGACCCTGCATTCGGGGGCGTTTTCCTACCAGATCGAGCTGACCGGCAGCACCCGCCACGTGTCCAAACGCCACGAAGCCTGCGATGCGCTGGCCGCCGCCGCCGCGCTGGTGCCGCGCATCAACGCCATGACCTTTACCGGGGCGCAAACCGACGATCACAAGGCGGTCAACCGCGGCCATGTCGGCGTGCTGCGCGCCGGGCTCGGCGACACGTTCGAGGAATGGCGCCCGCCGCAGGTTGCGGACCGCGCGCGCATCCTTGGCACCTGCCGCTATGCGCCGTCGCAGACCGTCGAGACGGTTCTGGAAGACATGCGCACCCTGCTGCGCGCGCTGGAACTGGAATTCCCCGGCCTCAAGTGGTCGGTCGACAGCTATGACCAGCGGGCGAACAAGCCGCAGATGCCGCCCTTCGAGGTGGCGCGCGACAGTGCCATCGTTCAGGCGGTGAACGCGGCCTATGAAACCGTGCGCGGCAGGCCCCAGCCCACCGGCCCGATCACCCCGCCGTGCTTCTTTGGCACCGATGCGGCGCATCTGTCCGCCGCCGGGATCGAAGGTGTCGTCTGCGGGCCGGGCGGCGAATTCAACACCATGCCCGACGAACGTGTCCGCAAGAGCCAGTTCATCGATTGCGTCAAGATCTACATCCTGACCATCGCCGCCATCTGCGGGCTCGAAGCCGCATGATCCCCGCGCTCTACGCTCCGCGCGTGGAGAAACTCCGCAGCGCCATGCGCGCTGCGGGGGCCGATCTGTTCCTGTGCGATCATGCCGAGATGTTGCATTGGCTGACCGGCTACACCGTGTCCGAGACGTTCTATCGCGGCTGTGTCCTGCCACTCGATGGCGATCCGGTCTGGGTGCTGCGCGCCATCGACGAGGTCCCGTGCCGCGCCGCGACCTGGGTCCGCGACGTGGTGGTCTATGCCGATCACGAGGATGCCCATGCCTGCATGGCGGATATCCTGCGCCGTTTCGGGTCTGTGCGGATCGGGGCGGATTTCACGTCTTTCGGCTTCACGGCCTTTACCCGCGACCGGCTATCCGCGCTGCTGCCGGGCACCGATTGGGTCAACCTGCACGAGATCTCCAACCGCATCCGCAGCGTCAAGGACGCGCATGAGATCAACCTTGTCGCGCAGGCAGCACAGATCGCCGATGGGGCGATGGCCGCCATTGCGCAAGGCATCGCTCCGGGGATGCGCGCCCGCGATGCGTCGGCCATCGCGGCGCAGCATTACTTGACGCATGGGGCGGATGACTACTGGGTCGGGCCGATTTCCATCGCCCGCCGCGCGGCGCAGGCCGATGGCCACGGCATGGGCTTTCTGCACGCGACCTTCACCGAAGACAGGCTCGCGCCAGGCGATATCCTGCATGTCGAACTGGTGCCGCGGGTGGGCTATTATGCCGCCCGGTTCATGCGCTCGATCAGCCTTGGCCAAGCGTCGGCAGAGGACACTGCCATCATGGCCCGCATCGCGGCGCTGCAAGATGCGCAATTCGCCGCCATCCGTCCCGGAGTGGCGGCCCGTGACGCCGATGCCATCTTGCGCGAGGCGATGCTGTCGGAGGGGCTGCGCGAGAGCTACCCCAATATCACCGGCTACCAGCTGGGCAGCTACGCCAAGACGCCGCGCTCGTCGGAAACCATGGTCAGCCTGCATCCCGGCGCCGACTGGCGGTTCGAGCGGGGGCAGGTGTTCCACCTCTACACCACCGCGCGGGGCCTCGCGCTGTCTGAGACGGTAGAGATCACCGCCGATGGCTGCCGGCGGCTGACACGGACCGACCGCCGCATCCTTGTCGCCGCAGGCTGAACGGCTTTCCAGAGCAGCGCTGGCGACAGGGGCGGGACCGTCCGCGTCGAGCATGATGATTGGCTTGGCGACGAAAATGCCTCTTGGTAAGGGTCAATGAGGGCCTGAGGATGGGCTGGACATGCTTGCCGCTCTGGGGGGTTGCGCCCCTGATCGCCGGGGACGAACGGTGGTGCGGCGCTTTTCCGACGTGATACTATCGGCCAAGTCCAAATAGCTGTCGCTTTCGCCACCTCTTCCGCCCGGCAGCGCCATGGCCGAGATGAATAGGATCCTGCCGTCTTCGTTCCGATCAAACCGATGGGACAAGAAAACCGGCTTGTCACCCGCCATCTCAAGCGTGTGATCAGAAAACGTAATTCCGGCGCGCCTTGCCAATTCCAGTCCGATGGCCCCCAACGGCCCCCACAAGAGGTGTCCGTCTCTTCCGGGAACGTTGCGAGGGGAAAACGACGGTGTTGGCCAAGGATACTGGCCTTTGGCCGTGCGCCTCCCAAGGAACTTCCCAGAGCAAACGCATTTTGAGATCCTCAGTGGTCTCTTCCCCGCGAAGGACGCCCTGAGACGCCTGGAGCAAATCCCAGAGGCTCACGAGCGCAGGCAACTCTATGCCCCCGGGCGCCTGAGACCATCAAATCGCTGCGGCAGGCTGACTCGGGTGGTACTTTGGGCGGGCGGAACCGGGGCCGTTCTGATAGCTTGGCCCATACCGACCGCCGCTAACCTGCCCGAGGACATTGACGCCCTGAAGGCGATGCTGGGCGTCTCAAAGGCGTGCAATCTACACAGGGACGAGTGGTCGCGCCTTTCAAGCGGCTCGCCTTCGGGCGCAAGTCGGAGAAGAGCGCCCCAGAGCAGTTCGAGCTCGCGCTGGAAAATCTGGAAACGGCGATCGCGCTGGCGCGCGCAGAAGAAGCCATTCGTTGTCATACGGGATGAGGACGATCTGTCACAGTTTTGACAGGTTTTTCAACGATGCGAGAAGCGGCCTTTATGTTGGTCGCGTTAAGTCATATAAGACTAAACGTATATTTTAGAATACGCATCATTGGCGCCACCGTTTGAAGAAGGTAATCATCGTGGATCTGTCACTCAGCTTCCCAACATTGCGCGCCCCTCTGGGGCGGTCGGGTGTTCCGGCGGTTGTTGCGGGCACGTTCTGCTTGCTGGCGGTATCCGCGCAGGCTGCGGTGCTTTCAGATGCCACCTACGGCAACCGGTTTTCCGGAACCCCGGTCAATCAGCGGTTTCTGCCCAGCGGCGCCTCGATCGTATCGACGCCCGACAGCAAGAGCTGCGTCGTCAGCCGCCGAATCGAGATCGAATCGTCGACCTATCTGCGCAATGACCGCAGCGCCGTGCCGTTCGACGATATCGTGCGCAGCCCTGCCACGTCGATACAGGCGATTGCCGCCGCGGACGGGGCGGTTTCGTTCCGCATCCAGCTGAAATACAGCGTCGTGCCCGGAACCCCGGTGTCGATGATCATCGGCGATGCGCGCTATGACCTGCAGGACACGCTTGAGTACAGCACCGACAGTTTGTGGATCCAAGGCACTCGCGCTGCGGCGCTCGAGGCGGCGTTCCGGGACGGTCTGGCCATGGGGCTGTCGGCGAAATCCGTCGATACCGACCATATGGTGACCGACGCCGTGCTCACGCCGGATCTGGATGCGCTGGCGGGGTGTGTCGCCGAGCTGCCAGACGACACACTGCCGGTGGAGGACATCAGCAACGATGTCCGGCTGGTGTTCCATGCCGATCCCGAAACCACGCCACTGGCGACTTTGCCGCAACTGCAGGCGTGCCGGATGAACGATGTGCCGGGAGAGCTGCACCTTGCCAAGCTGCAGCAGGTCGGCGGGTTCTTTTCCCAGACCGATAAGGTCTTTGTGTCGTTCGACCCGGATGGTCGGCTGGCGCGGGCCTATGTGCCGGGCATTTTCGACGGCGATTTCAGCAATGATGGCCACACCGCCCGGCTGAGCCGCGCCGCGGATGCCAATGTTCCGAACGCCGCCAATGACGTCAAGGGCTGCCTTGGTTCGGCCGAAATAGAGATCTGTGCCCTCAGCGCCGAGGATGGCAACCACGTGCTTGCGCCCTGCTCTTACATGCAGATGCTGTCGATAAGCGACCCCGAGGAGTCGGGTCTGAACGACCCGGTCTTGTCCACAAGCGGCGAAACGAGCGCCCCGGAAACGCTGATGGTGATGGGCACGACCGCATCGTATGGGGGGACCTCCAGCCAGTTTGACAATTCTTCGTCAACGTCGAGTGGCTCTACCTCGCCCTCGTACAGTTACTATTCGGCGAGTGGTGGGGATGACCAAGATTCGGACGACGATGATACCGACTCCGATTATGCGTTCACTGCTCCATTAGATGACGACAACACCAGTCGCAGCAATGACGAATCCGTTTCAGCAGTTCCTCTGCCCGCGTCTATGATGTTCATCATACTCGGTCTGGCATCACTCCTTGCGACGCGGATCCGGTCGGGCAGACGTGCCGCGCGGTAACAGGCTGTTGACGACGTCGGATTAGCTGTTCAGTCCCGGCATTTGGTGGATCGGATCGATGATGAAACTGTCTGGCTCTGATGTCCATATTTTGCAGATGTATTCGTAGGGCGTGAGCCCGCTGAGCGTCTTGAGCCTGCGTGCGAAGTTATAGGCCGCCATGAAGTCCGCGAGGTGCGTGCGCAACTGATCATGACTGTCGTAGTGGTATCGTTTGACGGTCGCCTCCTTGATCGTGCGGTTCATCCGCTCGGCCTGGCCGTTGGTCCAGGGAGCTATTGTCAAATCTGGTGTTTGGGCGGTCATCAAGCGGCGGCCTGATCTTGTGTTGATGGCTTGATGCCGTTG
>NZ_JAUOQN010000066.1:0-21981 GCF_030547555.1 Salipiger sp. 1_MG-2023
TCGTTCGCTTCATTGTCCGTCCCTTCGTTGGGTCGGACTCTAATTTCAAATGGAGAAAAAATCCCGTGGCAGGTCAGCACCTGAAAGGCCTGAAACATGACCGCACCCGATCACACGCTCAGAAAGTCAGAAAATCCTTGCATCGATGGGGGCATCCAAACATGCACGCCCATCACCCCTCTACGGGGGCAAAATTGCAGGACTGTTCACGTTAAAGCCGCTCGAAACGGATCCAGGAAGAGGTATCATTCGCTGTCAACTTGTGGGCAACTTTCCTGAAGCCGGCATCCAGCCATGCATTGGCTTGCGCGTGGCTGCCATTAGCCCACCAAACTGCGACGTGGGACCGCGAGGACTGTGGCAGGCTCGTCTCTAGGATTTGCTCTATGGCCGCGAAACTGAGCGTCTCTGTCTGCTGCGCTTTCGGCAAAGACAGCAGGTAGGCGTTAAGTGGCGTGTACTTGCCGTGATTGCCGACACGTCGGGGGGCAGCCGTTTGCGATTTCGCTGACAGGTATGGGGCCGGTGCAACGTTTTCGGAATTGGTCTCTTCCTGTGCGGGAAGAGAGCCGGCGGTTAGCAGGTGGGCCAATGCGTAGTGCCAGTTGGTACGGGTGTCCGTGTCGAACTTACGCATTTCAATCCCAGAGATGATCGGGGCATCTGAGAGGGCGTGGTATGCAATACGCTTGCCTGCATAGTTTCGAGAGAGCCTCTCGAAAGCCGACAAATAGCTTCGGCCGCCTACAAAAACCAATTCGTCGTCAGAATCCTGCGGAAGCATGTTGAAGTCCAGCCAGCCAGCATCGCTCTGGCGCAGGGCATGGGCTGGCGTCCCCAGCGACCGACTGAACGTGACATCGTAGTTGGGCAGCAAGAAACCGGTCTGCACAAGGCCCCAGCAAGCCGAGAGGATGTACGCAGGATCAGTCGACTTGCAGAGGCTATCATATGCCGGATTGGTATAAAGGTGGCCCGCGGGATGAAGCCCGAATGGATTGTCCCCGGTTTCACGGTATCGGGCGTTGTAGGCCAGAACGAAGTCGCGCCAGCTCTGACCATCATGGGCAATGTCGTCAGGATGCACCGCGCAGCTTCCGGGAACGGAAGGGGCCAGGGACGGATCGGCCACAAAGCGGATGGCTGACCCGTCGAGGTCCAGAAACCACCCCCCGGTGCGCTTCGACTTCGCGCATTGTATGACGATCCTTCGCCCAGATTTTTCAGGCGGTTCCGTCGTCGGGCCAGATGCAAGCTGGGCGAAGATCTTCAGAAAGGCCGGGTCGTAGTCCTCTTCGACGTGGTTGCTATTCCACAGCCCTGACGAGCGGATGGGAGCTCGATCGCTCTGATGCCCCAACCATCCCTTCGAAGGACGTTCCTGACCCGCCACAAGGGCGATTGCATTGCGTTCGATATATCCGCGCAGGGAGGTTGGGCCGGGCGCATCGGAAACATCCAGCCATGCAACCGTCATACGGCCGATTTCATCGCTCACCCGCGCCTCGAGACCACGCTCCGCCGCGCGCTGCTCCGCCGTGCTGCGCTTGGCGTCGCCCCAACCTGGCAGCTCCGCTCCTGTTCTTTGCAGAAGCGCCTGCCCGACACGGTCGCGGAAGACGGATCCCCTGTGGTTTCCGCCCTTGGGCGCGCCCGTGCCGCGATGCTGGCTAAGGCGATCCCAGAGGGTGGACTGGCTCCCTGCCGTCAATCCATGCGTGCCAATCCGGACAACGCGGGGCGAGCCGTCAGTGCGCATCTCGCCATCTTCGAAGAAAAAGTAGACACCGCGCTCTGGCCAATCGTCACGCCAGGTGCATTCGCTCAATCGTCGCCTCGGCAGCTGCGCGAGGATGCGATAAAAGGCCTCGACATCTTCTAGGCGTTCAGAGTGCATCGCCGCAAGTTCCCTAACCCATTAACCAATGAGGGCAGCATGGCAATCATCCGGTGCAAAGACCATCCCCCGAAAGGCCGGACACGGACTTACGAGCGCTCTGTGGAGCCGATCGGACATCCCGAGAGCGCTCTGGTCTGCGGTTCGAGACATTGCGAGGCAAGCGGGCTGATCTGGCTCGAAGTTGATGAAGCAGCGGACTACGCAGACGGTCGCCGGATCTTTGACGCCTTCAGCGGATCAGCAATGAAAATGCGAGCACGATAAAAGCGATTGGCTTTTTGGCGTAGCTGACGGCTGCGGTATCGGGTGCCCGGGCACACCGGTCCGCAGGATGACAGCGTCGATCCCGAGACGTTCGAGATATTTCTACGCTGGTGCGCCAGATTTTGAACAAGCTGCGAGCGGAAGGCCGTCTAATGCAAAAGGGGCAGCGCGGTTTCCCGCGCTGCCCCCTGTTCCTGCCCTCGGCCTGAGATCAGAAATGAACCGAGCGCGCGGTGCCCGGCACTTCAATCGGCGGCGCAAACTTGGTCAGGTCGATGCCTTCGACCGCCGACTTGTATTCCTCGGCAGAAGGCGTGCGGCCAAGGATCGCCGACAGCACCACCACCGGTGTCGAGGCCAGCAGCGATTCACCCTTTTTCTCGGAGCTGTCTTCGACGACGCGGCCCTGAAACAGCCGGGTCGAGGTTGCCAGAACGGTATCGCCCTTGGCCGCCTTTTCCTGGTTGCCCATGCAGAGGTTGCAGCCCGGACGCTCGAGATACAGGATGTTCTCGTATTCGGTGCGGTTCTGCGTCTTGGGGAACAGGTCGTCGAATTCAAAGCCGGAGTACTTCTGGAGGATCTCCCAGTCTCCCTCGGCCTTCAGCTCGTCGATGATGTTATAGGTCGGCGCGGCAACCACCAGCGGTGCCTTGAATTCGACCTTGCCATCTGTCTTCTCGATGTTGCGCAGCATCTGGGCGACGATCTTCATGTCGCCCTTGTGCACCATGCACGAGCCGACAAAGCCAAGGTCGATCTTCTTTTCGCCGCCGTAATACGACACCGGGCGGATGGTGTCGTGGGTATAACGACGCGACGGGTCGGCGTTGTTGACATCGGGGTCGGCGATCATCGGCTCGTCGATCAGATCGAGATCGACGACCACCTCGGCGAAATACTTGGCCGAGGTGTCCGGGGTCAGCGCGGGCTTTTCGCCCGAGCGGATCTCGTTGATGCGCTTGTCGGCCTTGGCGATCAGGCCCGCAAGCGTGCCGGCCTCGTTTTCCATGCCCTTGTCGATCATCACCTGAATACGGCTCTTGGCCAGTTCGAGCGAGCCGATCAGCGTCTCGTCTTCGGAGATGCAGATCGACGCCTTGGCCTTCATCTCGGCGGTCCAGTCGGTGAAGGTGAAGGCCTGGTCAGCCAGCAGCGTGCCGATGTGAACCTCGATGATGCGGCCCTGGAAGACGTTGTCGCCGTGCTGCTGCAGCATCTGCGCTTGCGTGGCGTGAACCACATCGCGGAAGTCCATGTAATCCTTCATCTTGCCGGTGAAGGTCACCTTGACAGATTCCGGGATCGGCATGGTTGCCTCGCCGGTTGCAAGCGCCAGCGCAACGGTGCCGGAATCCGCGCCGAAGGCCACGCCCTTGGACATGCGGGTGTGGCTGTCGCCGCCGATGATGATGTCCCAGTCATCCACCGTAAGGTCGTTGAGCACCTTGTGAATGACGTCGGTCATCGCGTGGTAGCTGCCCTTGGGATCGCGCGCGGTGATCAGACCAAAGGCATTCATGAAGGACATCAGCTTGGGAATGTTTGCCTGCGCCTTCTTGTCCCAGACCGAGGCGGTGTGGCAGCCCGACTGATAGGCGCCGTCCACGGTCGGCGAGATCACTGTCGCGGCCATGGCTTCCAGTTCCTGCGCCGTCATCAGGCCGGTGGTGTCCTGCGAGCCCACGATATTGACCTTCACCCGCACGTCAGACCCGGCGTGCAGGATCCTGCCCGGCGTGGTGCCAAGCGCGTTGGCGTTGAAGATCTTTTCAACCGCAGTCAGGCCTTGGCCGGGGATCGACACCTCTTTGGACGGTGCGAAAACCGGCGCCGGGGTCACGCCCAGCGTCTCAGCGGCGAAGGTCTGAAGCTTCTTGCCGAAGACCACCGCATAAGAGCTGCCGGCCTTCATGAATTCGACCTTGGAGGGGGTGAAGGCCGAGGCGACATCGACCAGCTCTTCGCCGTCTTCGCTCAGCAGCTTCTTGGTTTTCGTGTTGATCTTCAGCACGGTGCCGGTCGCGACTGAGTATTTCTGGTCGAGGATCGGGTTGCCTTCGTTGTTCAGGATCGGCTTGCCGTCGGCATCCAGCTTCTTGACCCAGTTCTTGAGGTCAAGCCCGATGCCCCCGGTGACGCCTACGGTGGTCAGGAAGATCGGCGAGATACCATTGGTGCCCGCGACGACGGGGGCATAGTTGACGAAGGGCACATAGGGGCTGGTCGGCTTGCCCGTCCACAGCGCCACGTTGTTGACGCCCGACATCCGCGAGCTGCCAACGCCCATGGTGCCCTTTTCCGCGATCAGCATCACGCGCTTGCCGGGATGCTGCAGCTTCAGCGCCTCGATTTCCTTTTGCGCGGTTTCCGAGATCATGCACTTGCCGTGCAGCTCGCGGTCCGAGCGCGAATGCGCTTGGTTGCCCGGCGACAGAAGGTCGGTCGAAATGTCGCCCTCGGCGGCGATATAGGTGACCAGCTCCACCTCTTCCTCGATGTCGGGAAGCTTGGTGAAGAATTCGGCCTTGGCGTAGCTTTCCAGCACGTCCTTGGCGATGGCGTTGCCAGCCTTGTGGGCCGCTTCCAGCCGCGCCATGTCGGCCTCATACAGGAACACTTGCGTCTTGAGGACCTCGGCGGCCTGCGCCGCGATGCCGTCATCCTCGCCAAGCGCCAGATCCAGCAGCACGCCGATCGACGGGCCGCCCTTCATGTGCGACAGCAGCTCGAAGGCAAAGGTCGGGGTGATCTCGGGCACGAGGCTTTCGCCAAGAATGATCTTCTTGAGGAAGGCGGCCTTGACGCCAGCGGCGCTCGTGGTGCCGGGCAGGGTGTTGTAGATGAAGAAGTCCAGCGAGCCAGCACGGTGCGCATGTCCCGGCTCTTCGATCTGCGCGATCAGCTCGGCGACCAATGCGCCATCGTCGATGGGCTTGGGGTGAAGCCCCTCGGTCTTGCGCGTTTCGATTTCGGCGAGATAGTCCGTGTACAAGCTCATGGCGGTCCCTGCTGTTCAGCGTTGTGTCAAGGAAACATCGCCCTGCGCAGGCACGACCGGCGCATGGCGGGAAGGATTGTATGCGGCTGTATACCATGCGGCGCACCACGGCAAGAGCCCTGCACCGGAAGGATACCGCAATCCGAGCAAACTCAAGGCCCGATTTGCATGAAAGCATGGCAACGGGCGCGCAAACGGGCGCTATCTTGCGGGGCTTCGGCCAATCTGCTTCGAAACAGGGCTGAAAGCGGCGGATTTCAGCAGGGTTCCGCTTGCCAAGTCAGGAAAGACTGGCGAATGCAGCCGCAGCCTCCAGATAGGTCTGGAACGCCCATTTCCAACGGAATCGACATGACCGCATTTCCCCTGACGCGACGTGCCCTGCTTGCCTCTGCCCTTGGTGCGGGGGCCTTTCACCTTTTGCCAGAAGCCGCGCGCGCCCAGCAGGCCGCCGCCGGGGCTGGCCTGCGGTTCGGCCCGGCCGAACCCTTCGATTTCGAGATGCTGACGGGCATGGCGCGCGATCTTGCGGCGCAGCCGTTTGTGCCGATGCCGGTGGCCGATGGCGCGATCCTCGATCAGATCGATTATGACCGGCACAACCAGATCCGCTTTCGCGAAGAGCTGGCGCTGTGGAACGCCCCCGGCCAGTCGCCGGTGCAGTTCTTCTTTCCCGGCATGTATTTTCGCGAGCCGGTGCATATCTATGCGCTTGAGGACGGCATGGCGCGCGAGGTGCCCTTTACGCTCGATGCCTTCGACATCCCCGAGGGCAACCCGGCCCGCGGCCTGACCCAGACCGAAGGCTTCGCGGGCTTTCGCGTTCAGGAGACGCCGGGCGGCAATGACTGGATGGCCTTCCTTGGCGCGTCCTACTGGCGGACATCGGGCTATTCGGGCCAGTTTGGCCTGTCGGTGCGCGGGCTGGCGCTGGATACCGCCATCGCCAGCGGCCCCGAGGAATTCCCGCGCTTTACTCGCTTCTGGCTGGAACAGGGCGCAGACGGCGCTCTGACCACCTATGCGCTGCTGGAAAGTCCGCGCGCCACGGGGGCGTATCGCATCGCCTCGACCCGCGCCGACGAAGGTGCGGATCAGGATGTGCAGGCGCATGTGTTCCTGCGCGGCGATGTCGACAGGTTGGGCCTTGCGCCGCTGACCTCGATGTATTGGTACGGAAAGCCCGATGCGCGCTTTGCACCCGATTGGCGCCCCGAGGTGCATGACAGCGACGGGCTTGAGATCCACGCCTCGAACGGAGAGCGTATCTGGCGCCCGCTCGGCAACCCGCCGCGCACCATGTCGAACAGCTTTTACACTCCCGGCGTCAAGGGCTTTGGCCTGATGCAGCGCGAGCGCGATTTCGACGAATATCAGGATGACGGGGTGTTCTATGAAAAACGCGCCTCGGCCTGGGTGCAGCCGACCGGCGATTGGGGCGACGGGTCGGTGACCCTGATCGAGATCCCGACCGATGACGAGATCCACGACAATATCGTCGCCATGTGGACCCCGACCGGCTCGGCCGGTGCGGGGCGCGAATATCAGTTCGGCTATCGTCTGACATGGTTCGAAGACAGCCCGGTGCCGCAGAACGCCGCGCGCTTCACCGCGACGCGGGTTGGCGCGGGCGGCGTACCGGGGCAGCCGCGGCCCGAGGGCGTCGTCAAGATCGTCTGCGATTTCGACGGCTTCGGCTTTGACGGGCTGGAGCGTGGGCCGGGCGTGGTGCCGGTGGTGACGACATCGCGGGGTGAGACCGGCGGTTACGCCGCTTACCCGGTGGTGGGCGAGGATTACTGGCGCGCCATCTTCGATCTCGATTTCTCGGCGCTGCCCGAGGAAGACGACAGCCCCATCGACCTGCGGCTTTATATTGCAGTCGACGGCGCGGCGCGCAGCGAAACCTGCCTGTTGCAGCTGTTCCCGTCGCAGTTGCGGCGCATGCTGTCCTGACCGGGGCGGATCGCTGACAGACATGCTGCGCGCGGCTGATCGTTCTGCGCATGGACGTGCGGGCAAAAGGGGGGCGCTGCCCCCCTCGGCCTTGTGGCCTCACCCCCCGGGATATTTGAGGCCAGAAGATGCTCGGGGCGCTTCAGGCGGGGGCGGGCCAGCCCTGCTGGTGCCAGGCGCTGTCCCAGAAGCGCCATTCATGCCAGCAGCCCTTTGCAAAGGCGCGGTGCATTCTGGCGCGAGTGGCGGCATCGCTTGCGTCTGCGCTGCGATCGACGAGGGCAAGCATGCGGCTCACCGCTTCGTCGAAGGCCTCGCCGGAATAGGTGTCGATCCATGCGGCGAAGGGGTTTCCTTCGGGCGATATGCGCGCGATCTCGTGGCCGACGTCGCGGTAGATCCAGAAGCAGGGCAGCAGCGCGGCGACGCTTTCGGCGAAATCCGCCAGTGCGGCAGTGCGCAGCAGGAAGGCGACGTAGTGATCGCAGGCGGCGGAGACTTCGGTGGCTGTGAAGCGCTCGGCACTGACGCCAAACAGGCCCATATAGTGGGCATGCAGCTGGCGTTCGACCGCGATGGCACCGGCGGCGGAACCGGATAGTTGCGCGACGGCGTCCGGGTCCGGCGCTTTTGCCGCTGTCAGGGCAAGGGCACGGGCAAAGCCTTCGAGGTAATGCGCGTCTTGCACGATGTAGCCCTGAAAGGCGTCCTTGGGCAGCGAGCCATCGGCGAGGGCGCGGTTGAAGGGCATGTCGTGGATCTGTTTGCGCAGCGTGGCGGTTGCGGCGGCGAGGTCTTGCGTGAAGCTCATGTCGAGGCGTCCTTGAAGGCGTGGAAATGATGCACCGGGCCGTGGCCGCTGCCGACGCTCAGCGCGTCTGTGGCGGCGATGGCGCCGGTGATGTAATGCTTTGCCGCTGCGGCGGCCTGATCCAGCGCCAGTCCGGCGCCAAGATGGGTGGCAAGGGCCGAGGACAACGTGCAGCCGGTGCCGTGGGTGTTGCGGGTTAGGGTGCGCGGGGCGTTGAGCCATATCGCGGTGCTGGCGGTGGCCAGCAGATCTGGGCTTTGCGCGCCCTGCAGGTGGCCACCCTTGAGAAGGACCGCCTTTGGCCCGAGCGCCAGTAGGGCGCGGGCCTGCGCCAGCATCTGCTCGGTGCTCTGGGCTTCGGGCTGATCCAGAAGGTCGGCGGCTTCGGGCAGGTTGGGGGTGATGACGCTGGCCAGCGGCAGCAGGCGCTGGCGCAGCGCGGCGACGGCGCCTTGTGCCAGCAGGCGATCTCCGCCCTTGGCGACCATCACCGGATCGAGCACCACCGGGCACTCCAGCCCGCTGAGCGCATCGGCAACGCAGGCGGTGATCGCCTCATCGCCCAGCATGCCGATCTTGACCGCGTGGATGGTGATATCGGCGCGGACCGCGTCGATCTGCGCGCGGATCAGTTCGGGCGTGCAGAGACTGACGGCGCTGACACCTTGTGTGTTCTGTGCGGTGATCGCGGTAATGGCGCTCATGGCGTAGCCGCCGTTGGCGCAGATCGCCTTGATGTCAGCTTGAATGCCGGCGCCACCCGAAGGGTCGGACCCGGCGATGGACAGGATGTTGGGGATCATGCGGTCATCCATGATTGCATAAGATGGCGCGCGGCGGCGGTCATGTCCGGCGCGCGCGAGATGGCAGACACCACCGCAAGCCCGGCACCGCCGGCCGATTTCACGGCGGCGGCGTCCTGCGCGGTGATGCCGCCGATGGCGAGGCAGGGCAGGGCGCTGCGCGCTGCGATGCGGGCAAAGCCGCCGTGCCCGATGGGCGGGGCGTGGTCGGGTTTCGACGCGGTGGCATAGATCGGCCCGAGGCCGAGGTAGTCGACCCCGGCGGGCACATCGCCTAGCTGCGCCTCGTTCTCGACCGACAGGCCAAGGATCATGTCTGGACCGATGCGCTGGCGGATCTGCGCCGGATCGCCGTCGGACTGGCCGATATGCAGCACCGGGGCGCCGATGGCGAGGGCGATCGCGACCCGGTCGTTGATCACCAGCTGCGCGCCCAAAGGCGCGAGCCGGGCCATCAGATCGCGCGCCAGCGCGGCGAAGGCCGGGTCGGGCAGGGTCTTGTCGCGCAGTTGTACCCAGCCCGCGCCTCCGGCGGCAGCGGCCAGCGCCTGCTCGATGACCGGGGCGGGGGCCGTGGCATCGGTAATGAAGCACAGCGGCGGGATCATCGTGCCGCGATCCTTGCGCCCGCAGCCAGATCTTCGGGGGTGATCGCCGCCAGCGCATCGAGGAAGGCCACCTGAAACGAGCCCGGCCCGGCGCTGGCCATTCCTGCGCGTTCCCCGGCGAGACCATAGAAGGCCAGCGCCGCGACGGTTGCGTCGAACGGATTTTGCCCGACGCAGAAGGCCCCGACGATGCCGGTCAGCGAACACCCCAGCGCGGTGATGCGCGGCATCATGGGGTGACCGTTCGCAACCTCGGCGGCGCGCGTCCCGTCGGTGACGTAATCCAGCGCGCCGGTCACCGCGACTACGCCGCCGGTCTGCAGCGCAAGCGCGCGGGCAGCATCTTGCGCCGCGGCGACGCTGTCGGCGGCGTCGGCGCCCTTGCCCGCCGCTTGGGTTCCGGCGAGAGACAGGATCTCGGAGGCATTGCCCCGGATCACCGTCGGGCTCCGCGCCAGCAGCTCGGCGCCGAGCGTCCGGCGATACCCCGTCGCCCCTACCGCCACCGGATCAAGCACCCAGGGCTTGTCCGCGATGGCCTGCGCCGCGCCAATCATCGCCTCGGCCCAGGGCGGCGAGATAGTGCCGATGTTGAGGGTCAGCGCCTGTGCGATGCCGGCGAACTCGGCGGCTTCTTCGCGTGCATGCAGCATCGCGGGCGAGGCCCCCGCCGCCAGCATCACGTTCGCCATGATGTTCATCGCGACATAATTGGTGATGTTGTGCACCAGCGGCGCGGCGGTGCGCATGGCGTGCAGCGCCTCGGCGGCGCGCTGGTTTGCGGCTGTTGTGTCGCTCAACTCTGTCTCCTCCCGCGCGGGGGAAGACTGGCAGACAGAGGGCGCATGGCCGTTCAAGTCCTGCGCGCCTCCCTCCGCCGGCATTATCCGGTTCAGGTTCGAAGGGTGCGTCTCAGCCCGGTTTCCCGAGCGCCCCTGTCGCTAGTGCCGCGAGGGTTTCACCGTTGGCATGGCGCGTCAAGCCCTGCGGTTCAGGGCGGCGCGGGCTTGCCGTCGGGGGTGACTTGCGTCAGACCTCTGCGGGTGCGCCAACACCATACCGGAGACCCCGCGATGACCAAGCCCGACCTGATGATGCTTTGCCCGCAGCGCCCGGCTGCAATGGCGCAGCTTGACGCTGCCTACCGCCTGCACCGCTGGGATCTTGCGCCGGACAAAGAGGCGTTTCTGGCGCAGCACGGCCCGGCCTGCCGCGCGCTGGCCACCAATGGCCACGCGCCGCTGACCCGGCAGATGCTGGACCTGATGCCGCGGCTCGAGCTGGTCGCCTGTTCTTCGGCGGGGTTCGAAGGCTTCGATCTTGCGACCATGGCGCAGCGCGGCATTGCGCTGACCAACAGCTCGCCAGCGCTGTGCGACGACGTGGCCGACACCGCGATCCTGCTGATGCTGGCGGCGCGGCGCGGGCTGGTGGCGGCGGATGCCTGGGTGCGTTCGGGGAACTGGGCGCGCAAGGGGCCCTTTCCATTGCAGACCAGCGTTGCCGGCTCGCGGCTGGGGGTGGTCGGGCTGGGCACCATCGGGCAGGCCATCGCAGAGCGCGGCGCGGCACTGGGGATGCAGGTCAGCTACTGGAACCGGCGCGACAAGGGGGCGCAGTGGCGCTTTGTGCCGGACCTCGTGCAGCTTGCCCGCGAAAGCGATACGCTGGTTGCCATCGTGGCCGGGGGCGAGGGCACGCGCGGGCTGATCTCCGCCGAGGTGATCGACGCGCTGGGGCCGCAGGGCCTGCTGGTCAACGTGGCGCGCGGCTCGGTCGTCGATGAAGAGGCGCTGATTGATGCGCTGAGTGCGGGGCGGCTGGGTCATGCGGGGCTTGATGTCTATGCCAGCGAGCCGGACCCCGATCCGCGCCTGACGTCGCTGCCGAACACCACGCTGCTGCCGCATCACGCCTCTGCCACGGTGCAGACGCGCGATGCGATGGCGCAGACCGTGGTCGACAATCTTGCGGCGCTGTTCGCGGGGCGGGAGTTGCTGACGCCGGTTGATCTTGGGGCCTACCTGCCGGGCTAGTGTTGCGCTTTGCCGGTTGCCCTGTCTCGGCACCGGCCGCCGCAGCCTAGCGATACAGCCGCGCCTCAAGGCGCGGCACCTCGTCCCGCAGCAATTGCGCGACTTCGGCGGCGCGCGGCTCGATCCGGGCGGGCACCCCGGCCAGCATGATTGCCCCGCGCACCATGCCCTGCCGGTCGTGGAACGGCAGGCCCAGCCCCCAGCTTTCGGGATAGACCAGACCGGGATTCAGGGCATAGCCACGCACCCGCGCCTGCGCCACCATCTCGCGCAGCAGTGCCGGGGTCAGGCGGGGGTGATCGCGCGCCAGCTCGGCGCTGTTGCTGTCGAGTATCCAGTCGATCTCGTCGTCAGGGCAGGCGGAGAGGATGGCAAGGCTGCCGCCGCCCACCCCCAGCGGATAGCGCCCGCCGACCTGAGCGGTATGGGTGCGCACCGGATAGCTGCCCTCTTCGCGGGCGATGCAAACCGCGTGAGTGCCCGAGCGCACCAGAAACAGCGCGATGTCGCCGGATTGCGCGCTGATCCGCGCCAGCGTCGCCGCAGCCACCGTTTCCATGCCGAAGCGCCCCTGCGCGGCAAGGCCCATCAGCCATGCTTCGCGCCCGAGATGATAGAGATCGGTGTCCGCATCCTGTTCGACCAGCCCTTCGCCGACCAGCGCGCCCAGCATCCGGTGCACCGTGGTGCGCGCCAGCCCTGTGCGTTTGCACAGCTCTGACAGGCGGATGCCGCTCTGCGCATTGGCGGCAACAAGGCGCAGGATCGCGACGGCGCGGTGAAGGCTCTGCGCCCCCGAGGTGGGTTCTGGCTTGGTCATGCGATGCGGGCCTGGCTGCGGTGGCTGGCGCACAGACTAGCCCCGCGCGGGGCAGGGGGGCAAGGCGCGCCTGCCCCCCCTCTGTCATTGCATCCAGTTCAGCAGGTATTGCGTCAGCCCGGGCCATGCGCCGACCACCGCGATGCCGATGATCGCCGTCAGCAGGAACGGCAGCGCCGCGCCCGCGATGCGTTCCAGAGTCAGGCCGGTGATGTTGGCCGCAACGAACAGGTTGATGCCGACCGGCGGGGTGAACAGCCCGATGGCAAGGGTGATCGACAGGAAGATGCCGAACCACACCGGATCCCAGCCCATTTCATGCACCACCGGCAGAAAGATCGGCAGGCAGATGAACATGATGGTGATCGCATCCATGAACATGCCCGCCACCAGCAGCACCAGCGCCATCACCATGAGCACAAGGAACGGCGCGTGGCTGAAGCTTAGCAGCGCCTCGGAATATTTGCCGACCACGTCATCGACCGTGACCACCCAGCCAAAGAGGCTGGCGAAGGTCACCACCATCATCACCACGGCCGAGGCCCGCGCCGCATCCTGCACCGCGATCATCAGGCTGCTCAGGGTCAGCGTGCGATAGGCAAAGCCCAGCACGATGGCATAGACCGCCGCGACCACCGCGGCTTCGGTCGGGGTGAAGATGCCGACATAGATGCCGCCAAGGATCACCACCGGGGTCAGCAGGCCCCAGAAGGCATCGCGGAAACTCTGCCAGAGCTGCGCGACCCACGGCGCATCGCTCAGCGCCAGTTCGCGGGCGTTGCGGGCGGCAAGGCGGCCCTGCGTTTGGGGGGCGCCGCGGCGGGCAAAGGGCAGGGTGGCCAGCATCATGACCCCCATCACCAGCCCCGGCAGGATCGCCGCGATGAACAGCTTGCCGATCGACACCTCGGCGATGACGCCGTAAACGACCAGACCGATCGACGGCGGAATGACGATGCTGAGCGCCGCGCCGGTGCAGACAAGCGCGGCGGCATAGGCGCGCGAATAGCCGTCTTCGACCATGCCGCGCATGATCATCGGCCCGATGGCCGCGACCGAGGCCGGACCCGACCCCGACACCGCACCCCAGAACAGCGACACCACGACGCCCACAACCCCCATGCCCCCCGGCAGCGAACCGATGAGGATGCGGAAGAACCGCACCATGCGGTCGGCCAGCCCGGCGGTGCCCATCAGCATCCCCGCAAGGATGAAGAACGGGATCGCCAGCAGCGAAAACTTGGTGATCCCCGACGAGATCAGATCGCCCACCATGTCGAGCCCGAAGCCCATCTGCCACATGGCATACATCGCCGAGATCCCCAGCGAAAAGGCGACCGGCACCCGGATCAACAGCAGTGTCGCGAACAGGATCAGCATCTGCGTGCCGGCACTGACATCCTCAAACATCGGCATAGCTCCGAGGCTCCTCGATGGGCGCGGCAGGCCGCCCGGCATGGGTGTCGCGCCAATCGGCAACGGCGAATTGCACGGTGCGGATGGCGATCAGCACAAAGGCCAGCGGCAGCGCGGCGGAATAATACCACGCGGGCAGCCCCAGACCCGGCGTGGTCACGCCCGAGGCCAGCTGGTTGCGCAACAGATCAAGGCAGTACCATGCCGCAAGCGCCAGCAGCACGGTGCTGATGGCGGCGGCAACGATCTTGAACCCGCTCTCGACCCGCGTGCCGAACAGCCCGGCGAAATAGGTCACCGCAAGATGCTGGCCCTCGCGCGCAGCAAGGCTGGCGCCGAACACCGTGATCAGCAGGAACCCGGTCAGCAACAGTTCTTGCGTCGCGGCAAAGGAATAGCTGGTGAGATAGCGCACCACCACGTTGGCAAACCCCAGCAACGTCATGCCAAGGAACAGCAGCGCGCAGACCCAGCCTTCGAAATTGTCGATCAGGCGTTTCATCTTGTCCTCCCGAATGCGAATGCGTTGCGGGCGCCCGCAAAGAGCGCCCGCAACGGGGGAGTTACTGGGTGGCCGACGCGCCGGCAATCGTGTCCTGGAAGAGGCTCACCAGATCGTCGCCGACCTTTGCCGCCCACGTGTCGAAGGGCGCCTTGGTCGCCGCGCGGAAGGCGGCGAGGTCTGCGTCGGTGGGGGTGTAGACCTCCATGCCTTCGGCCTTCAGGGTTTCAAGCCCGTCGGCGGTGGCCTCGCGGGTGATCTCTCGCTGGTAGGCCATCGCTTCCTCGGCCGCCCCCGAGATCATCGCGCGGGTCTCATCGTCCCAGCTTTCCCAGTTCTTTTCCGAGGTGGCGATGAAGATCGGATCATAGCTGTAGTGCCACGGCGTGATGTACTTTTGCACCTCGTAGACGCGCTGCGGGATGATCACCGCGCCGATGGGGTTTTCCTGCCCGTCGACCACGCCCTGTTGCAGCGCGGAAAAGGTCTCGGTCCATTGCATCTGCTGCGGGTTGGCACCAAGCGCGTTCATCACGTCGATATACATCGGCCCGGCGACGCGCATCTTGAGCCCCTTGAGATCATCGGGCGTCTTGATCGGATGTTTGTTGTTGGTCACCTCGCGAAAGCCGTTTTCGCCCCATGCCAGCAGGTGCAGGCCGTGCTCTGCAAGGATCTCGGCCATCTTCTCGCCGGGGGCGCCGCCGGTGGTGGCATCGACCTGATCGTAGTTGGCGTAAAGATAGGGCAGCGAGAACACCGCCATCTCGGGCACCAGCGGCGTGACGTTGATCGCCGATGTCACCACGAAGTCGATCGAGCCGCGCCCGACCATCTCGGCCTGTTTCATCTGGTCGCCGCCGGTCAGCTGGGCGTTGGGAAACACCCGGATCGAGGTCTCGCCGCCGCTGCCCTCTTCGACCAGTTCGGCGAACCTGTCAGCGCCTTTTTGCCATGTCGTCTGGTCGCCGGTGTTGTGCGACAGGCGCAGCGTATCGGCCTGCGCGGCGCTGATGGTGAATGCCAGCGCGCCTGCAAACGCGGCGGCCATGCGCAAATGGGTCATGACGTCTCCTCCCTCGGATATGAAATCTTTGGCTGTCCTCCAACAGCGCCAGCAGAGTGTGTCCATAAAGTGGACTTTGGTTCAAGGTCAATTGGTCAAGATTCTGTGCCGGATTTCTGGAAACCTAACTTTTGTCCCGTAAAATATGGGAAAGAAAAATCTATTGACGGGGTGTGTCACCGTAACCCATCATATCAGTCATCCACAATGTGGACACGCTTGACGGAGGCGGGCCCGGTAGTCACGGGTTCGAGAGCAAGCTACGACAGGGAGAGGTCGCAATCATGAGGCAGCCACGCACGCGGCTTCCCGAGGGCGCCGGGCAGATTGCCGGGGCGCAAAGCGTGACCCGTGCGCTCCGCCTGTTGCCGCTGGTCGGCCGCGACCCGGTGCAGGGCGTGTCGCTGGGGCAGGTTGTCGAGGAAACCGGGCTGAGCCGCCCGACGGCGCGCCGCCTGCTGCTGTCGCTGATGCACTCGGGCATGGTCGAACAGGACCCTCGCACCAAATGCTACCTGCTGGGCGAGGAAGCCTATGTGCTGGGCACGCTTGCCGCGCAACGCTTCGGCGTGCTCGACGTGGCGCATGAGGCGGTCGGGCGGCTGGCGAAGGACAGCGGAGACACCGCCTTTCTGTCGGTGCGGCGCGATGCGTTTTCGCTTTGCGTGCACAAGGAAGAGGGCGCGTTTCCGATCCGGGTGCAGGCGCTGCAGGTCGGGTTTCGCCACCCGCTCGGGGTTGGGGCGGGATCGCTTTCGATGCTCGCCGCGCTTGAGGATGACGAGGTCGACGAGATCCTGTCGCAGAACGCCCGCCTGCTGCGCGAGGATTATCCGCGGGTCAGCGAGCCGGGCCTGCGCGCCGCCATCGCGCAAACGCGCAGCCGGGGCTGGTCGCTCAATCCGGGCATGGTGCTGACCAACAGCTGGGCCATCGGCTGCGCATTGCGCCACCCTGATGGGCGGGTTGCGGGGGCGCTCAGCGTCGCCGCCATCGACAGCCGCATGGACCCCGACCGCCAGCTTGACCTTGCCGCCATGATCCAGAGCGCGGCGCAAGACGTCGAAGCCCGTCTTGCCCGTCAATACGCACGCAACCGGCCCCGCGCGCGGGCCGCCAACTGAGCTTCTCAGGGAGACTATGACATGACCATCGCACAGATCGCCGGCTGGGCGCACACCCGGTTCGGCAAATCCGACTCTCCTGACACCGAGGCTCTGATGGCAGAAGTCGTCGTGCCCGCGCTGGATCACGCAGGGATCACCGCCGCCGAGGTCGATGGCATCTTTGTCGGCTGCATGAACAACGGCTTTTCCAAGCAGGATTTCATCGGCGCGCTGCCCGGCATGGTGGCCGAGGAACTTGCGACCAAGCCCGCCGTGCGGCTGGAAAACGCTTGCGCGACCGGATCGGCGGCGCTTTATGCCGCGCTTGATTTCATCGAGGCGGGGCGCGGCAAGGTGGCGCTGGTGGTCGGGGTCGAAAAGATGACGGCTCTGCCCACCGCCGAGGTCGGCGATATTCTTCTGGGCGCATCCTATCGCAAGGAAGAGGCAGATGTGGCGGGCGGCTTTGCGGGGCTGTTTGGGCGCATCGCGCAGGGCTATTTCCAGAAATACGGCGATCAGTCCGAAGCGCTGGCGATGATCGCTGCCAAGAACCACGCCAACGGCGTGTCCAACCCCTATGCGCATATGCAAAAAGCGTTCAGCGTCGAGCAGTGCAACACCATAAGCGATCGCAACCCCTATGTGGCGCAGCCGCTGCGGCGCACCGATTGTTCGCTGATCTCGGACGGTGCTGCGGCAATGGTGGTGGTGCACCCGGATGTGGCCGCCGATCTGGCGCGCGCCATCGGCTTTCGCGCCCGCACCCACACCAATGACATCCTTGCGCTGTCGCGGCGCGACCCCTCGGCATTTGATGGTGCGCGCCGGGCTTGGGCAGGATCGCTTGAGGCGGCCGGGCTGACGCTGGATGATCTTGACCTTGTGGAAACCCATGATTGTTTCACCGTGGCCGAGCTGATCGAATACGAGGCGATGGGCCTTGCCGCCCCGGGCATGGGCGCCAACGTCATTCGCGATGGCATCACCGCCAAGGATGGCAAGCTGCCGGTCAACCTGTCGGGCGGGCTGAAATCCAAGGGCCATCCCATCGGCGCCACCGGCGTGTCGATGCATGTCATGGCGGCGATGCAGCTCGCCGGAGAGGCCCCTGAGGACATGCAGAAACACGGCGCGCAGATGGCGGGCGTGTTCAACATGGGCGGCGCGGCGGTGGCCAATTACTGCTCGATCCTGGAGCGGGTGAAATGAACGACATGCAGGTTTCGCCGCACAAGGCGGACCCGGTCGGCGGCCTTGCGCCGCAGACCACGCGGGTTGCCAACCTTGCACATTTCCTGACCCGCAACGCGCGCCGCCTTGCGGACCGCCCGGCGCTGATCTGGCAGGATCGCCGCTGGAGCTGGGCGCAGACCGATGCCCGCGTCTCGGCGCTGGCCGCCGCGATGCAGGATCGCTACGGCATCACCAAGGGCAGCCGCGTGCTGGTGCAATCGCAGAACTGCCACCAGATGTTCGAAACGATGTTCGCCTGTTTTCGCCTTGGTGCGGTCTGGGTGCCGACCAACTTCCGGCAAAGCCCGGACGAGGTGGCATATCTGGCGCAAAGCTCTGGCGCATCGCTGATGATTGCGGGGGCGGAGTTTCCTGACCACGTTGCGGCCTGCGCGAGCGTTGTCCATCACGCCAGCATCGGCGGAAGCGGGGATGACGATGTCGATACACTGATCGAATCCTATCACGGGACGCCCATGCCCAACGCGCCGGTCGATCGCGACGATCCCTGCTGGTTCTTCTTTACCTCGGGCACCACCGGGCGGCCCAAGGCCGCAGTGCTGACCCATGGCCAGATGTCTTATGTGATCCTGAGCCATCTCAACGATCTGATGCCCGGCTCTGGGTCAACAGATGTCTCGCTGGTGGTGGCGCCTCTGTCGCATGGTGCGGGCATTCACCAGCTGGTCAAGGCCGCCGCCGGGGGCGCGACGCTGCTGATGCCGCCGGGGCTCTTTGACGTTGCCGAGGCTTGGCGGCTGGTGGCCGAGCACCGCGTCACCGATATTTTCACCGTGCCCACCATCGTCAAGATGCTGGTCGAGGATCCGGCGGTCGATTGCTATGACCGCAGCAGCCTGCGCCAAGTCATCTATGCCGGTGCGCCGATGTACCGCGCCGATCAGAAATATGCTCTGGAAAGGTTGGGGCCGGTGCTGACGCAGTATTTCGGCCTTGGCGAGGTGACGGGCAACATCACCGTGCTGCCGCCTTGCGATCATCACCTTGATGATGCGGCGATGCGCCTTGGCAGCTGCGGCTATGAGCGCACGGGCATGCAGGTGTCGATCCAGAACGACGCCGGGCAAGAGATGGCCCCGTTCGAAACCGGAGAGATCTGCGTCTGCGGCCCGGCGGTGTTTGCCGGCTATTACAACAACCCCGAAGCCAACGCCAAAAGCTTTCGCGATGGTTTCTTTCGCACCGGCGATCTGGGGCATCTCGACGACGAGGGCTATCTGTACATCACCGGGCGCAGCTCTGACATGTACATCTCGGGCGGCTCAAACGTCTATCCGCGCGAGATCGAGGAAAAGCTGCTGACCCATCCGGCGCTGAGCGAGGTGGCGGTGCTGGGCATCCCCGATCCTAAATGGGGCGAAGTTGGCGTGGCGGTCTGCGTGGCGCGCAGCGGCGCGAGCGTTGGCGAAGCCGATGTGGTTGGGCATCTCAAAGGCAAGGTCAGCGGCTACAAACTGCCTCGGCAGGTGTTCTTTTTCGACGAAATGCCCAAGACCAGCTACGGCAAGATCACCAAGAAGCTGATCCTCGAGACGCTGGTGGAACGCGGGCTGGTGCCCGGGGCGGCCTCATGACAGCGCTGGCTCGCAAGGTTGCGGCGATCAACCCGCCGCTGCGTCACCCCGGCCCAGACATCCAGCCGCGCGTCAGCGCCGTGGCAACGCGGCTGGTGCCGGTGCGCATCCCGCTTGACGGCACGCAGCCGGTCGAGGCGGCGATCTGTGCCGCCTTCGCCGGGCGCTCGGGCTTTGTCGAACTGGCGGGGCTGCGCTGCGAGGCGCTGGATTACGTGGTGCCCGCACCGTCCGAACGAGCCGACCGGCTGGCATGGTATTCCGCGCCGCAGCGTCCTAGCGGTGCGGCACGGATCCGGCAGGGCTATGCCTCGGTCGGGATGCATCGGGGGCGCGGGATGATCCATTGCCACGGTATCTGGGAGCTCGCGAATGGCCACAAGGCGCTTGGACATTTGCTGGGTATGGACACCCTGCCAGAGGCCGGGCAGGTGCTGAACGGCTTTGCCTTTGCAAGCGCCGCGTTTGATCGCCTGCCCGACCCAGAGACCAATTTCGAGCTGTTCACCGCCCGCGGACAGGACATGGACGCGCCGCAGGCTGTCTGTCTGATCTTGCGCCCGAACGAAGACATCCCCACCGCATGCATGACGCTCTGCGCCCGGCTGGGTTGGCAAAGCGCGCGGGTGATCGGGCTGGGCAGCCTCAACGGTGCAGGCTTCGCCGATGGCGATATCATGCGCGACCATATCAGCGAATTTCTCGTAGGGCGCGGCGCTGCCGGGCCTGACCGAGCCGAGATCGACGTGACGGTTGTCGACAGCGCCGGGGATGTCTTTGGCGGCACACTGATCGCAGGGCAGGGCTGCGTCTCGGTCACCGCTGAAATCGTGCTGCTGCGCGAAAGCTGACCGGAACCGCAAGCAGGCAGTCTTCCGCATGAGCGCCGACAGCCCCTTTCGGGATCACACCCAGCGCTTCGGGCATCGGCCTTGCGGTAAGCCTTTGGGATCATAGGGACTTGTTATCGCTACAGCTCCCTGCTGAGCGACGAGAAAGAGCGGATAGCCGATCTGCTTGTTGGGTTACCCGAGGCCCTGAAAACTTGGGGATTTGGGCTGTGCTTCCTGCATTTGCGCAACGTCAAAGGCCATCTTTGGAATCACAAAAGGGTTTACCGGATCGACTGCGAACTTGAGCGGAACTTGCGCCCCTCTCGGGACATCCCTGCGGGATGCCCTGCCGGGTGACAAACAAACCCCGGAAACGGTTGAAACGCGACAAACCCGATGCGCTGGCGATGCCAGAGGCACCGAACGTGACCTAGTCGATCATTGCCGGGCAGGCAATGCAAAGCATCGCTGAGAGGGGGCGGCATGGCCGATCGCCTTGGGGACGGTCGCGCATTCCGGCTCTTGCACGTTCCGGACGACTTCAACCGCGAAGGTCTGGGTGTCGAAGTGGATTCTCCCTTGTCCGCTGAAAGGGGTATCCGGAGCCTCATGCCGCCGGTGCTACAGAGTACAGACGCAGGCCATCCGTCGTCGACATCGCCGGGGGACGGCTTGTGGGTGTTGCACTGTCTTGTGGAATATATTACATAAATAGGATTAATAGATCTTTATTTGTAAGCGCCAAGCTAGAATGTCCCACATGAGCAAAGCTGAAGTGTCGCACTTTCCTGAATGGGTAGGATTGGGGTGCGGCCGTGGGATTGGTGGTCATGAGCGAGCGCGAGCTGAACCGGATCGAAGTCCCAAGTGATGTGGCACAAGGCAGGATGTCTGCGGCGGCGACAGCTTCAGTCCTGGGCCTGAGCCGACGGCAGATTCTCCGGCTTGTGAAGACGTTTCAGGCGATGATCCGGCGGCGATCCAGCACAAGTCCTGCGGACGGACGTCCAACAACCGGTTCGATCCCGCGGTTCGTTAGTTTGCGCTGACGCTGATCCGTGAGCGCTACGCCGTCTTTGGGCGCAGGTTCGCAGCCGAGAAGCTGGCCGAAGACCATAGTCTGAAGGCGTCGCGAGAGACTTTGCGCAAATGGATGCAGGAGGCCGGCAACTGGCTGTCGTGCAAGCAGCGCAGAACGTTTCACCATGCGGGATCAGCGCGACAGTCTCCTTGATGAAGCCGGGCGGTGGAAGCTGACGATCCGCGAGGCGCTGACCATGCTGTGTGAACGCGTGATCGCACGCAAGGATCAGCGGCGGATCGAGATGAGCTTCGGCCTTGTCCGCTTCCCGTTCCACCGCGACCTTGCCGGGTACGATTTTGCCGCGTAGCCCTCCATCGACCTCGGCCAGATCCGGAAACTCGCTACCGGACGTTTCATTGCCAATGGCGAGGCCGTGCTGCTCCTGGGGCCTCCCGCTGTGGGCAAGACGCATCTTGCCGTTGCCATCGGCCTTGGGGCGCTCGCTCTCGATGGCAAACGAGGTCTGGTAGATTGGCTTCACGAGAAAATCCGTGAGGAGGAGGACCATTAGCGACTATGCCGGTTTGGACGTCACGCCAAAGGAGATATCGATTTGTGTCATTGATGGAACGGGGACAATCGTCGCAGGTGGCGTTTCGCCAGCCGACCCAGAGGGTTTGGTGGGCTGGTTTCGCACGAGGTCGCTGTCGCCAGAGGTGATCGTGCATGAAAGCGGCCAACTATCGATCTGGCTCCAGCGCGGTCTGGATCGGCTGGGGCTTCCCGCTAATTGCATCGATGCTCGCAAGGCGCACAAGAGCCTGTCAGTTCGCCCCAACAAATCCGATGCTGCTGACGCGGAAGAGCTTGCGTAATTGGCGCGCATAGGCTGGTTCGCCCCTGTCCGCGTTCAGAGCGAGGACTCGGAGGTAGTGTCCCAACGCTTGGTGTAGGAGGCCGCGCGCGGAGCCCCCGGCGTAGCGCAGCGCGCGGCCGGGTGTGAC
>NZ_JAUOQN010000067.1:0-21755 GCF_030547555.1 Salipiger sp. 1_MG-2023
GCCGTGATAATAGCGGTGGCTGTGAACGAGGACGGCAAGCGTGAGGTTCTCGGCGTCGCCACCGGCCCCTCCGAGGCGTTCAGGGGCTTACGCCGCCCCACTGGGGCGACGGTCCCCTTCACCCTTCTGGACCGAGTTCCTGCGCTCCCTCGCCGATCGCGGCCTGCGCGGGGTGAAGCTGGTGATTGCCGACGACCACAAGGGTCTACGAGCCGCCGCGCGCCGGGTCTTCAACGCGACGCACCAGCGCTGTCGCGTTCACTGGATGAGAAACGCGCTGGCCCATGCTCCGACCAAGCAGCGCACGGCTGTGGCGGCAATGCTGAAGACAATCTTCGCCCAGGAAAACAAGGCAGATGCCGAAGCCCAGTGGGAGGTCGTGGCGGACGCACTGCGCGAGAAGCAGGCGAAGCTCGGTGCCCTCATGGACGCCTCGCGCGACGACGTCCTCGCCTACATGACCTTTCCCCAGCAACACCGGACAAAGCTGCACAGCACGAACCCGATCGAGCGCCTGAACGGCGAGATCAAGCGGCGGACCGATGTCGTCGGGATCTTTCCGAACGAGGCATCCATCCGCAGATTGGTGGGCGCCATCCTGATGGAGCAGACCGAGGAATGGACCGTGCAGCGCGGAAGATACCTGACACTGGAAACGCTGGCCCCAGTCTGCGATGGTGTCCTGGTCAGCCTGCCTGCGGCGCAGCGCGACTGACAAGCTCGGCCCGCCGGTGAGCGCGAGGCCCGTCGTGAGCTACACCATCAGTTGGGACATCATCAAGGGCATCGCCCTGGCCCATATCCAGCCCGGGAAACCGCAGCAGAACGCTTATGTCGAGCGCTACAATCGGACGGTCCGGCACGAGTGGCTGGACCTCCACATCTTCGAAACCATCGACGAGGTGCAGCAGATTGCCACCGAGTGGCTCTGGTCCTACAACAACGAACGCCCCAACATGGGAAACGGCGGGATGACGCCCGCCCAGAAACTGAGCATGGCCGCGTAAATTCTACGACCAAGCCCCCGTAAAAACGGGGGGATTACCCATGCCAAGACGCAGACCGGGTCATCGGAGATGATCCGCCATCTGAAGATCGCGCGAGACAGCGCTGTCAAAGCCAAGTTTCAAGTGATGATCACTTTGAAAACATTTATTATCAACGCGCCAGCCACACTCCGCGATACACTCGATGCGATCAGGGGGCGGAACTCCTTGATACGCCATGTGGCGGCATTGCGAGCGGGAGAGATTACGTCGCCAACGGCTATCCGCTAAAGCGGCCATGCGCGCGATCGCACGGCGCTGGCTTGCTCTGCATGAGGAAATCCAAGCGCACGAACAGGTACTTGATCGGTTGGTTCGCGAGAAAGCGCCCGCGCTGATGAAATCGCATGGCATCTCCACAATGACCGTAGCCGAGATGCTGATCCTCGTGGGAGACAATCCTGAGCGCATCAAATCCGAAGCCGCCTTGGCCAAGCTGTGTGGCGTCTGTCCGATCCCGGCATCCAGCGGCAAGACAAACCGGATGCGTTTGAACCGCGGCGGCAACCGGCAAGCCAACGCTGCTATCTACCGTCTGACCATTGTGCCTATGCGGGATGATGAGAGGACCAAAGCCTATGCCGTTCGACGAACGTCCGAAGGCAAAACTCGGCGTGAAATCATGCGTTGCATCAAGCGATACATTGTCCGCGAAATATTCCGCCACCTCTGCGCCCCGCCGACGGCGCCCATCTATACTTGACTGACATAGGAGCATCAATGCTTTGGCTGAACCATCAACGGCCTCTACAAGACCGAAGTCATCCATCGGCGCGGCCCATGGCGTAGCTTCGAGGCCGTCGAATACGCGACGCTGGAATGGGTGGACTGGTTCAACAACCGCCGACTTCTTGCGCCCATCGGGAACGTTCCGCCAGCCGAGGCAGAAGCCAACTTCTACGCAGCTCTGAATACTGAATGCGTATTCCGGAGCATGGGCCCACTCATTCCGACAACATGCGCCCACTTGTTCCGGGGTATCCGCCCACCGGTGACGCGTTGCCGTGAGGCAGCGTGTTTTGGGTATCAGGTTTGAGGCATTTCGTCATCCATGTTGGCGATGGTTTTGCGCATGGACGCGCCCTCGAGTTCGAGGCGGTAAGCGTTATGCACGATGCGATCGAGGATGGCGTCTGCGAACGTCGGCTCGCCGATGACGTCGTGCCAGGCGGTAATGGGCAACTGGCTGGTGATCATGATAGAGGCGCGGCCATACCGTTCTTCGACGATTTCCATCAGGTCGCGGCGCTGCGTGGCGGTGAGCCGGTCCGGCCCCCAATCATCCAGGATTAGCAGCTGGGCTCTGGTGATGCTGCGGAACAGGCGGGGGAAGCGTCCGTCTCCATGGGCCAGTTCCAGCTCTTCGAAGAGGCGGGGCACCCGTTTGTAGACCACGGTGACGCCGTCGCGACAGGCCGCTTGCGCCAGGGCACATCCGAGCCAGGTTTTCCCGACCCCACAGGGGCCGGTGATGATCAGGCTGCGTTTGTCGGTGATCCATTTGCCGCTGAGCAGGCTCTGGAACAGTGCCTTGTCGAGGCCGCGCCGCGCACGGTAGTCGACATCCTCCGGGCAAGCGCCCACATGGCGCAGCCTGGCGGAGCGCATGCGGCCCTCGAAGCGCTTGGTTTCGCGGCTGGCGTTTTCGCGGTCGACCAGCAGGCCAAGCCACTCGGCGTGGCTGAGGTCTGCAGCAGCATCCTGAGCCTGTAGTTCGGCAAAGGCTTCGGCCATACCGTCCAGTCGCAGGGCTTTCAGATGATCGAGGGTTGGGTGGTCAAGCATTGTGTTCCTTTCAATGGAAATAGTCGGCGCCACGGATATTGGTGTGGGTGATGGCAGGCTCCTCCGTGGCGCGGGTGCGGGGCTTGCTATCCAGCCCATTCCTCAGGATCGAATGGACTGATGAGTAGGATCGGGCGTTGATCTCCAAGGCGCGATTGCAGGCGGCATCGAGGCGGTCCCGGCCGAACTTGTCAGCCAGCCGGATCACGTCCAGACAGGTGCGATAGCCTTGTTCGGAGTGCTTGCGGTCTCGCATCACGACCTCGGCGAACATCGCGACGTTCGGCCCGATACGAGCGGCCCAGGCCTGGATGCGCTGCGGCGTCCAGTCTTCGCGGAACCTGTGGTGCGCGGGCATGTGATCGCGCTGTGTGGAGTGCTGCCCGTTCCCGGAGGTGCGCACATGGGAGGCGACACGCTGCCCGATATGGAAGACTTCGACCGTCCGGGCGGTGATGCGCGCCCATAGTTCCTTCTTCAGCAACGGATGGGGCACGGAGTAATAATGCCGGTCAATCGCGATGTGGTAATCGAGCCCGGCGCGGCACTTCTTCCATTCTGCATAGACATAAGGCGCCACGGGCAGCGGCTTCAGGGCGGGCCTGTCCAGCTGTTCGAACAGCTGCCTGCGACTGGCGCCGAGATGGCGCGAGACCTTGTCGTTGAGCCGGTCCAAAAGTGGGCGAATGGCAGCGTTCACGTCCTCAAGGCTGAAGAACTGACGGTTGCGCAACCGTGCCAGGATCCAGCGTTCAACCAGTAAAACCGCGCCTTCGACTTTTGCTTTATCCTTTGGTTTGTGGGGGCGTGCCGGAACCACGGCCGTGTCGTAATGCGCGGCCAGATCCCCATAGGTCCGGTTGATCACAGGGTCGTAGAAGCACGCCTTGGTGACCCCAGCCTTCAGGTTGTCCGCTGCCCGGCAGTTGTTTGCTTGCAAACAATGAGAGGGGACACGACCTGCGCCGTCACACCCCCGAGAAAGGCGAAGGCGCGCACATGGCTCGCGACCCAATCCGGCAGCGATTGCGTCCAGGTCGCCTCCGCAAAGGTGTAGCTCGATGCCCCGAGGGCTGCGACAAACAGCTGTGCCGGGCGCACTTCGCCGGTCATGGGGTTGATCACGTCGATCGTGTGCCCCGCGTAATCGACAAACAGCCGCTCACCCGCTGGATGGCGCTGGCGCATCACCGGCGACAGCTTGCCTTCCCATCGCGTGTAAAGTTCGCAAAATCGGGAGTAGCCGTAGCCTTGCGTGTGATCGGCGCGATATTCCTCCCAGAGCAACGACAGCGTCACGCCCTTGCGGCGCAATTCACGGTGGACCTGTGCCCAGTCAGGCTGGGCCGCGATCCGTTGGGTGTTCTGGTAGGCCCGATCAAACAGGCGATGCTCGAGGTCTGTATCGGACATCTCCGGCGGAAGCGGCCAGCTCAGGCCCAACTCAGCGGCAGGATCAAGATAGCCCCGAAGAGTGGTGCGTCCGATCGCAAGGCTCGACGCAATCTGGCGCGTCGACAACCCCTCGGCAGAAAGCCGTAAAACATCTCGTATCTTCCGCATCGGCAATCTCTTCATCGGGCTTCCTTCGTGCCAAAAGGGCGGAAGGTAGCCGGTTACAGATTGCCCCGCAGCAGCACGTCACAGGGGTGGGCGCATACCCCGGAATCGGTGGGCGGATGAAATCGGAACGCGTGGGCGCATCAAATCGGAATCGATGGGCCGATCACCCCGGAATACGCATACTGAAGACATGGCCGCGTAACTAACGACAATCAGCCTCCGGCAAAACTGAGGCGATTCAGTCGGATGTTACGGGGCTTGTTGGTTCAGGAAGGCAGGGTATTGCTGCCATGGGCCTGTGTTGCATCGTGGCCCGGAACGAGGTCAGGAGTTCTGTACGTCTGTTCAGATTGAAGCGATGGTCAGGCCCGCACGACCGTGCGATGCATCTTTTCGATGTAGGGGCGGATCACCGGGGCGCGAAAGTTGTCCTTGCTCAGGATCGCTTCGGCGCGGGCATTGCGCACCTTGTCGAACATGAAGGGGGTCGGCCAGTCGCTGACCACAAGCACCGGGATGCGTCGCCATGCCTTGCTCTGGCCAAGTTCCGAAACAAAGTCTGCCCCGTAGCCATCGGGCAGTACGTTATCGAGGATGATCAGTGCGAAGTGCGCTTGTGTCAGGAACTGTCTGGCGGTCTTGAGATCATGCGCGAAGCTGATCTCGAACCGGGGCGCGCAGACCTGTTTGAGAACCCGACGGAACATTTCCCGGTCGGCAGCAGAATCCTCGATCACGAGAATCGTCTTGGTCGTGTCGCTCATTTGCTGCCCCACCATTCGCCTGCGCTTCTGTGACGTTTCTAGCAGGTAAGCGTTAGCAAATGGTTGTTCTCGAAGCGCTCATGCCTCTGGGCGGATGATCACGAACACGCCCTTGTAGGTGCCGCTGCTGTGCTTGCCAAGCGCGCTTTGCACGTCGATTGTCATCTTGCGCCCTTCATGCATGCCTTGCGCGCTCACCGTCGTCTTACCCTCGAGCACATCTTTCGCAGCCTGCGTCAGGTCGATGAAATCGAACCTTGGTCCGATCACGCTCAATTTTCGGTTGATGTCATGTGGCTCTAGCGCAAAGAGCCGCTCCACCAACCGGCTGAATCGCTTTACCTGCAAGCTGTCGTCCAGCACCATCACCCCGGTGCCGAGCAGTTCCAGCAGCTGCTCTGTCTCGTTGTTGAGCAAGGACAGCTCAAGGATCTTGCGCTCGTGCTCGGCGCTGACCATGACCAGCTCCTCGTTGACCGCGTGCAGTTCTTCGTTCGAGCTTTGCAGCTCTTCGTTCGAGACCTGCAGTTCCTCGTTCGAGGCCTGCAATTCCTCGTTCGAGGCCTGCAATTCCTCGCCGCTCGCCTCAAGCCGTTGGGTCACATGCTGCAGCGTCTCTTCAGTCAGACGCAGATCGCGCTCCAGCTCGTGCACACGCTTTGCCAGCAGCATCGCGTCCTGCGAGCTGATCTCTTCGCCCGCCTGTTCGATGGGTTTGCAGGTCGGCTGGTTGCTCTCTGCCTCGAGCCGCAGGCGGATCAGCATGAGCGCGGGCTTGGACGCCCGGTCCAGCGGTTCGAAGGTCAGGGTCAGGGCCTGCGGATGCATCTCGCCGATGTCGATCTCGACGCGGCGTGAGAAGGTATCGAAGTCCCCCGAGCGGAGTTTCTCCAGAGCCACGTTGATGACGAAATGCAGGTCGTGGTGCAGGATGTGCTCAACCGACCAGTCGGTCAGGTTGCTGCGCGTATCGACAAAGGCGCTGGCGGCGCCGAACCAGCTCAGCACCTCGGAATCCGAGGTCACGAGAAAGGACGCGGGCGTGTAGCGCTTGAGCAGCACATCATAGGCCCGCATCAGCGCCTCGCGCCCGCGCAGGTCGGCGAATTCACGCAGAACCGGCGACATCTTCGGGCGGATCACCGGGATGCTGTCATCGTTCTGGGCATGCAGCGGTTGGGCGCGACGACCGATGCTGCGCGTCATCACCGATTTGTCGAACACCCGGTGCCCGGTGGCCTTGCGGAACATCCGCCAGCGGGCATTGATCGTCTCGAAATCCTGGTCAAAACGTCCCAGCGTCTCGGAGGGGCCAAGCAGCAGAACGCCATGCTTGCGCAATCCGAACACGAACATCGAGATCACCCGGGCTTGCGCAGTGTCGCGCAGGTAGATCAGCAGATTGCGGCAGGAGACCAGATCGAGATCCAGAAAAGGCGGATCGCTGAGCGCGTCATGCACGGAAAAGATGATGCGCTGGCGCAGCGTCGGCGAGACCGTATAGCGGCAGCCGGTGCGGGTGAAATATTTCGCGCGCAGCTCTTTGGGAATCTTGCTGATCGCTTCGGCGGAATAACTACCGGTCGAGGCAAAATCGATCGACTGGCGGTGCACATCGGTTGCGATGATGCGAAAGCTGTTGTTCTTGCCAGCGCGTTCCATCGCCTCGGACAGCTCGATGCCGAGGGTATAGGCCTCTTCGCCGCTGGCACAGCCGGCGACCCAGATCCGGATGGTCTCGTCTTCGGATTTCTTGTGCACCAGTGGCTCGATGGCGGTTTCGCGCAGCAGATCGATGGCCTCGGGGTCGCGGTAGAATTCGGTCACGCCGATCAACAGATCCTGATAAAGTTCGCTGATCGCTTCCGGGCTGTTCTGAAGCAGTTCCAGATACTGGCGGGGCTCGTCGATGTCGCGCAGGGTCTGGCGCCGGCCGATCCGCCGCTGCACATTGATTTCCTTGTACGCGCTGAAATCCAGATTGTGATGCCGTTCAAGCAGTTCAAGGATGGCATTGGTCACATCGGTCTCGGAGCTGATCTCGGCGGCGCGCGAATGCAGCCCGGCTTCGAACATCCCGCGAATTTCCCCCGGCAGGCAGCCTGCCGAGGCGATGCGATCATGGATTCCAAGCGACAAGGCGGCGCGCGGCATCGATGGAAAATCGGCCTCTTGCGGCGATTGCACCAGCAGGGCGCCGCCAGCCGCTTGCAGGATCTGCGCGCCATTCGATCCGTCGCGGCCCGATCCTGACAGGATGACCGCTGCGGTCGGCTCGCCGCCGCGAGAGGCGAGCGAGGCGAACAGGCTGTCGATCGGCAGATGCGGGACAAGATCCTTTGCGCCGTAGGTCGAGGTTCGGAAGATGTTGACGTCCAGCGTCGAGCGCGTGTTGGGCCGGTTGAGGTAGATCGTGTTCGGCTCGATCGCAAGGCCATCGTCGATATGCAGGACACGCAGCCGGGTCTTGCGCGCAAGAACCTCGTTCATCACCGACCAGTAATCCGCAGACAGGTGCTGTATCACGATATAGCACCAGCCCGCATCCTCGGGCGCGTTTTCGAAGAAGTCCTCAAGGGGGGTGAGCCCTCCGGCCGACACACCGATTGCAACCACAGGGATAGTCGAAGATGTCCCGACCGCAGGGTCGGAATTTGCGTCACTGGCCAAAACTGTCACCCTAAAATCACTTGTCGTAGCTATGAGCGTAGCACATACTAAAACTCGAACAAGCGCCGCAGGATCCACGCGCCCTACAACCGGAGCGAGACTATGGCACATCTCTTGCTGGCTGATGACGACCCGCTGTTCTGTACGTCCTTTCAATCCGGAATGAGCGCCCTTGGCCATGAGGTCGAGACCGCGAGCACGGGGGATGAGGCGTTCGACCGGCTCAAGAGTCTGGATGGGGCGGTCGATCTGGTCTTTCTCGACATCCTGATGAGCGGCGGGGGCGGTGTCATCACGCTGCATCGCATTCGCGATCTCTGGCCGAATTTGCCGGTAGTGGTGATCACAGGGCGATCTGAACTTCTGGACTCGCCGCTATTCATCGACGGGCTGACGCTGGCCAATGACCGTCTTTCGAAACCCGCGCGGCTTCAGGAATTCGACAAGGTGGTCACGCGGCTTCTCGGACCCTGATCGTGACGGTGCGGCAGCCCAGAGCAGGGCGCGGCGCCGCCCCGACATCGGCCCGGCCGGTACGTCTGCTGGCCGGACTGGCGGTTTGTCTGGCCGCGTTGGCCTTGCTGGGCTGGGTCTGGCCACGCGCCTCTGTCGCCGCGCGTCTGGCACCGGAGTTTCCGGCAATGGTGCCGGTCACGGCCTTGATCGTGCTTCTGCTTGCAACCGCTCTGTGGCTTGAGGATCGCAAGGGCGGGCGTCTGGCGGCGATGGCGGTCGCTGCCGGAGCGGTCCTCGTGCTTCTCAGCACAGGCGGCGCTGCCGTTCAGAGCGACCGCGTGGCGATCGGTACGGCGCTCGGCGCGCTGCTGTTGGCCGCATCGATCCTGCTTTGCCGCTGGGCCTTGCTGTCTTCGCTCTGTGCGAGCGCTGTGCTGTTGCTGTCGTTCTGGTGCCTGCTGGGATATCTGGTCGATGCGCGTGCGCTGTTCGACTTTCCACTGCTGTCGGGCATGTCGATGCCGACCGCGCTGTGTCTGGCGCTCTTGTCGCTTGCCGCGCTGCTGCGCCTTGGGGCGCGCAGCTGGATGGGGCTGCTGATCGGCCCGGGCGCCGCTGCCCGGTCGGCGCGCTTTGGGATGGTCATCGCGCTGGGTCTGCCGGTGGGGCTGGCGATGCTGTTGCGGGCTGGCGCGGCCAAGGGCAGCCTGCCGCCCTCGCTGGAGATCGCACTGCTCACCGGCGTGATCACCGCTGTTTCGGTGGCGATGGTGCTGGCGCTGAGCCGTGAGCGCGCCCGCGCCGAAGAATTGCAGCATGGCGAAAACCTCTGGTTGCGCCGGGTCTTCGACACCACTGGCGTCGCCGCGATGGTGTTCGATCACAACGGTCTGCCGATCCTGTCGAACCGCCTTGCCCAAGACATGACGCGTGGCTCGGGCGGTCCGCTGGCATGGCTGACGCAGACCCGGTTCTTTGTCCCGGGCTCGCTAGAGCCTCTGGAGGGGGCCCGGCACCCTGCGGCGCTGGTCCGCGGGGCGGCGCTGGAGGGGCGGCACTATGTGGGCTGGATCGACCCGGAGCGCGGCCAGCGTGACCTTGGCCTTTACGTTCACCGCGTCAGCGACATGCCGGGCCGGGCCGGTATCGTCATTCTGACCGTGGTCGATGAAACCGAAAGCTGGGCCGCGCGCGACCACATCACCCGGATCGGACGGCTCGAGACGGTGGGGTTGATGGCAAGCAGCGCCTCGCATGAATTCGGCAACATCTTCGGCGCTTTGCAGCTGACTGCGGATGTCGGGCAACTGACCTCGAGCGGGCGGACCCGCGCCCAGTTCGACGCGGTCTCCGAGGCCTGTCGGCGCGGCGCGGCGATGACGCAGCGCCTGCTCGACCTGTCCTGCGACGGGGTTGCGGTGTCCGAGCCGGTGGAACTAGTGGCGTTGCTGCGCGAGGCAGAGCCACTGCTGAACGCGGCACTATCTGGCGAGGTCGCGCTGCGGTTCGAGCTTCCTAGCGCGCCGGTCACGGTGATGTGCAACCGCAGCGATCTGGTGGCGATGCTGATGAACCTTGCGCTGAACGGGCGCGATGCGATCCGGGACAGGGCGGGCGCCTCCTCGGTTCTGACGCTGCGGCTGGTTGTGTCGCAGGCGCGGGCGGCCATCGAGGTCGAAGACCATGGCACCGGAATGTCCGAGGAAACGCTCGCCCGCGCCGCCACGCCGTTCTACACGTCGCGGCGCAGCGGCGCCGGGCTGGGGCTCTCGATGGCAGACCGTTTTGCACAGCGCAATGGCGGCACGCTGACGCTGCAATCGACCCTTGGCACGGGCACGACGGCGCGGCTGGAGCTGCCGCTAGCCGGGCGTGCGCTTGCGCCGCAGGGCGCGCCTGCCGACGCCCTCGCCGATCTGTCAGGCATGCGGGTGCTGATGGTCGAGGATGATCCGCAGTTCCGCAATGCCTTGTCCGGCGCGCTGAGGTCTGCTGGCGCCGTGCTCGCCCTCGAGAATGCCGCCGAACCGGCGATTGAGCGGCTGGAAAACGGTGAGGGTTTCGATCTGCTGCTGTCTGACATCCGTCTGCCGGGCGGAATGAGCGGCATCGCGCTGGCGCAGCGCGCCGTGCAGCGATGCCCCGGCCTGCCGGTGCTGCTGATGACCGGCTATCATGAAGATGCCCCTGGCGTGCGCGACAGCGCCTTTGTCGTGCTGCGCAAGCCGATGAGCCTGACCTTGCTGAGCAATGCGATCAGGATCGTTCGGGCTGACGCTGCGGATCACGGGCCGCCAGCGTCGAGCGATGATCGAATGTCTCGATCGGCGCAGGCGCCGCAAACAGATAGCCCTGCACGAGACGGCAGCCAAGCGCGCTGAGCAGCCGGGCGGTGGCGCAGGTTTCGACCCCTTCGGCGATCACATCCAGCTGCAGCGTGCGCGCGATGTCGATCAACGCGCGGGCAAAGATCGCATCCTCGTCGCTGCGGGCGGCATTCTCGATATAGCTGCGATCCAGCTTGATGATGTCGACCGGCCAGTCGCGCAGATGCGACAGCCCGCCATAGCCGGTACCGAAATCATCCAGCGCGACCTTGGCGCCGCGGCTGCGCATTTCCTTGAGGTTCTGGAACACCGGGCCGTTGATCGGGCCAAGCATTGTGCCCTCGGTCACCTCGATGACGATCTGCCGCCATTCGATGTCGTAACGCGCCAGCTGGGCCTGAAGGTCGAAGACAAACTCGGACTTGATCAGGTCGATGGTTCCCAGGTTCAGCGCCAGTGTCTCGGCCCGGTAGCCATCGCGTTTGGAAAAGGCGCGCAGCGCGGTTTCGACCATGCGGCGGGTCAGGGTCTCGGCCATCTCGGGATCGGAGATGACGCTGGAAAATTCCGTCGGGCCAAGCACGCCCTTTTGCGGGTGCAACCAGCGCAGCAGCACTTCGAACCCCTTGATGTCGCCGCTGTCAAGATCGACGACAGGCTGGAAATAGGGCTGTATCTCGTCGTTGCGCAGCGCGGCAAGAAAGCGCGGCTTGATCAGCAGCGCGCTGAGGCTCTCGTGGCGCAGCGGATCAAAGGTCACGCCAGTTCCGCGCGCCGCCGCCTTACAGGCATAAAGCGCAGCATCGGCGCATTGCATGAGCGTGTCGACGTCGCAGCCGCAATCCTCGCAGGTCGCAGAGCCGATGCTGACCCGCCCGAGGTTCGGCTTGCCGATCCGCGCCGCGGCGCGCTGAACGTCGCTGACGCAGCTTGTCATCAGCCGATCGACATAGCCGCAGCTGTCCGGAGGCAAAGGGATCAGCGCCGAGAATTCATCGCCGCCAATGCGCCCGATCAGCGCGCCCCGGGGCAGTGCGCGGGTGATCGCGCGGGCGACTTCACGCAGATAGACATCTCCGAAATGGTGCCCGTAGATGTCGTTGACCGATTTGAAATTATCCACGTCGATCATCATGATGGCGTGGTTCTGATGCACGCCGGCCAGCGCTTCCGCGCATCGCATCCGGTAAGCGTTCTGGTTCAGCAGATGCGTCAGCCCGTCGAGTTGAGCCTGTTTCGACAGCCGGCGGCTGCGCTGCATCTCGTTGGCGCAGTCCAGTTCCAGCAGCATCATCTCGCGCCATCGGCTGATGGCGTGGCCAAGCAGGCCGCAGGCATTGAGGGTGTCCGAGATGCCGCTCTGGTCGGGCAGCTGCACGGTCTTCTGGCGGAACGCGAGCAGGCCGAGCACATCGCCATCCTGCGATAGCACGCGCCGCAGGATCAGCGTCCGTCCGGGTTCGATCTCGGTTGCAACCGGGGCGGCGGATTGCTCGCCCGGCAGGGAAATCTCGTCCCAGCTGCTGGTGCCGATCACCTGTTCGATCCAGCCATGCAGGTCCAGCACGTGATCCGGTTGGCGCGAGACCGAAACCGGGTCGATCAGGGGCATCCGGCGCGACGGGCAGGGGATGAAACACAGCGCATCGGTGTCCCGGGACAGGAGCAGATCGAGGATAAGCTCGATCTCTTGCGTGAGGGCTTCTGCGGCGGGGCGCAGGCTGTGCGTATCAGCGGGAAATCTCGATGCAAGCTTCACGAACCGCCAAGTCCTCTTTGTGATCGAAGAGATCCTGCCGTTCAAACCGAACAGGGTGCAATGAGATTCTTGTCCGCGATGATGCTAGGCGTCATCCCTTAACAACTTGTTAACGATAATCGGGCGATTGCCCGAGGTGAGAAGCAGGGCCAGAACCGGGGCCACGCGGCCCCGGCCCGGCGATCCCGATCAGGACAGGTGATGCACCGGCTGCAAGCCGTACACCGGCGTTGGCAGCCCTTCCATGCGCGCCTTGAGCTGAAGGCTCAGATATTGCGAATAATGCCGCGACTGGTGCAGGTTGCCGCCGTGGAACCACAGCGCCTCTTGCTGGGTGGGTTTCCACATGTTGCGCTGCTCGCCTTCCCACGGACCGGGGTCCTTGGTGGTGTCGGAGCCCAGCCCCCAGACCTTGCCGACCTTGTCCGCCATGTCTTGACCCATCAGATCCGCGACCCAGCCATTCATCGAATTATACCCGGTGGCGTAGACCACCAGATCCGCGTCCAGATGGCTGCCGTCGTCAAGGATGACGCCGGTCTCGTCCAGCTCTTCGACCTGTCCGCGCACCAGTTTCACCTTGCCGTCGATGATCAGCTGGCTGGCGCCCACGTCGATGTAATAGCCCGACCCGCGCCGCAGGTATTTCATGAACAGCCCCGAGCCGTCATCGCCCCAATCCAGCCAGAACCCGGCCTTTTCAAGCCCGTCGTAGAACTCCTTGTCGCGCTCCTTCATCTGCTCATAAAGCGGGATCTGCCATTGGTGCATGATCTTATAGGGCAGCGAGGCAAAGATCAGATCGGCCTTTTCTGTGGTCATGCCCGATTGCACCGCCTGTTCGGAATAGAGCGCGCCAAGGCCGATATCCATCAGCGTGTCAGAGCGCACGATATGCGTGGAGGAGCGCTGAAGCATGGTGACATCCGCATCATGTTCCCAAAGCGCAGCACAGATATCATGGGCAGAATTGTTCGAGCCGACCACCACGACCTTCTTGCCCGCATAGGCATCGGGGCCGGGGTGCTGCGAGCTGTGCTGCTGCTCGCCCTTGAAGATGTCCATGCCGGGGAATTCTGGCATGCGCGGCTTGCCCGACATGCCGGTGGCCATCACCAGCTGCTTGGGCCTTAGCACCACCTCGGTGCCGTCGCGATCAACCGTGACCGTCCATTCCTTGGTGGTCTCGTCATAGGTCGCGGATTTGGCGGTGGTGCGGGTCCAGTAATTCAGCTCCATGACCTTGGTGTACATTTCGAGCCAGTCGCCGACCTTGTCCTTGGGGGCAAAGATCGGCCAGTTGTCGGGGAACTTGATGTAAGGCAGGTGGTCGTACCACACCGGGTCATGCAGGCAGAGCGACTTGTAGCGCTTGCGCCAGCTGTCGCCGGGGTTGTTGTTGCGCTCGACGATGATGGTGGGCACGCCCAGCTGGCGCAGCCGCGCCCCCAGCGCGATGCCGCCCTGACCGCCGCCGATGATCAGCACATAGGGCTGTTCGGTATAGCCAAGGGTTTCCGCCTCATGGGCGCGTTCCTCGGACCAGCTGAGCCGGTCCTTGGCAGCGCCATGCTTGGCCCCGAGCGGGCGGTTGAAACCGCGCGGCTCTTCGAACCCCTTCAGTTCCGACATCACGGTCAGCAGGGTCCAGATCTTGCCGTTCCGGAGCCGCAGCAGGCCATAGCCCCGCGCCAGCGCGGTTTCAAAGCGGATCCACGCGGTGGTGACGCCGTCGTCTTCGCTGGGCAGTTCGCCCTCGGCCAGCATCCAGCCGCAGGGCTTTGTGGTGGCAAGCTGGTGTTCCAGTATGTCGCCGACCCCCTCGGGGGTTTCGACGGTCTTCAGGTTCCATGTAAAGGTGACGAGATCGCGCCAGTAGCAATCCTCGGTGAACATGGTCTTGGCGCGGGCAATGTCGCCTTGTTCCAGCGCCTCGCCGAAATCATCGAGAATGGCCTGCGTCTGGGTTGCGAGTGTCGAGTCGAGCATTTTGGTCCTCCCTGTCATGCGTCGTGTGGTCCTCCGCTGCTTAGGCTGGCAGATCGGGGGGCGCGGCGAACAGCGGTTTTGCAGGCATACTGCCGGAAATGTGACGGCGGCGCGGCGCGGCGTTGCGCGCGCAACAGCGGCGCAACGTCAGGGCGGCGTCAGCCCGGCCTTGCGGATGCGGCGCAGGATGGTCGAGCGGTTGACCCCAAGCCGTCGCGCTGCCTGCGACATGTTCCAGCCGCAGGCAAGCAGCACGTCTTCCAGATCGTCGCCTTGGGCAGCGGGCAGGGCGGGAGGCGGCGGCAGGTCGGGCAGGTCGAGCACATCGCCGCCAGATAGCGTCAGCGCCACGTCGAGGGTGCGTTCCAGCTCGCGGATGTTGCCAGGCCATGGGCGGCCCTTCAGCTCGGCGCGGGCAACGGGTGACAGTCGTAGCTCGCCGCTGGAGCGGCGGCGCAGCAGGCGATCGAGCAGCCAGTCGAAATCGGCGCGGTGGCGCAGCGGTGGCAGGTCGATGGTCGCCCCCGCGATGCGATAGAACAGATCGTCGCGCAGATGCTGCGCCAGATCCGGCGCGGGCAGGCGCGAGGAGGCGATGATCCGCAGATCCGGCGCAGCGTCCAGCCGCGCCAGCAACGCGTCCTGCGCCGGGGGCGGCAGGTCTTCGATGCCGCGCAGAAACAGGGTGCCGCTGACCGGCACGTCGATCTGGTCGCTGGCAGCGCAGCGCAGCGCGTGAAAGCCGCGCACCTGCGGGCCGCACAGATGTAGCGCGCGCGCCAGCCGTTCCTTGCCGGTGCCGGTCTCGCCGGTGATCAACAGCGGAAGCGGTGTCAGCGCCAGCTTGCCGGCGCGTGCCAGCAGCCGCGCCATCGCCGGGTCAGGCCCGGCAAAGCTGCCAAGCGCGCCGGGCAGGTCGGGTGCCTGCCGCGGAACAGGCCGGGCTTGCGGCGCGATGGCATGGCCGAACAGCCCTCGCCCGTCTTTGAGCCGCAGCACCCGTTCTTCGGGGGGGCGCCCGCGCATCAGTTCGGGCAGATCGTCCACCGTCAGCTCGGCCAGCTCGTCAATGCGCCGCCCGATCAGCGAGCTGCGCCCGTCGGGCGACAGTACCCGGCGCGCTCCGGCGGTCATGCCCACGATACGCCCCGAGCCATCCAGCGCCACCGCCGCCTCGGGATCGACCTCGAGGAATTCGGGGTTGATCGACAGGCGCAGCACCCAGTCGCGACGGGTCATCGCCATCAGGTTCGCCATCTCGACCCGCCGCGCCGAGGCGGTGACCAGCGACATCGCAAGGTTCTGCGACGGTTTCGGGCTGGGCGAGCGCAGCAGCGAAATATCCAGCACCGCCGAGAGCGCGCCATGGGTGTCAAAGATCGGCGCCGAGGTGCAGGACAGCGGCACATGCGCCAGCCCGAAATGATCGCTTTGATGGATGGTCACCGCATCGCCGGTGATGATGCAGGAGCCGACCCCGCAGGTGCCCGCCAGCTCCTCGGACCAGTTCGACCCAAGTCTCAAACCGGCCTGCGCAAGCTCGTTCTCGAAGCGGGCATCGCCGAAGAAATCGACGCAGACCCCCTTGGCGTCGGACAGCAGCAAGACGTAGTTCTGCCCGGCGACCTGTCGGAACAGCGACTGCAACCCCGAGCGCGCGGTGGCGATCAGCCGTTCGGATTGCTCGCGATGTTCGCGCAATTCAGCCGCCGTAACGATATGCGGCGGCGCGTCGCGGCCGGGCTCCAGCCCGTAACGCTCGACGCAGCGTCGCCAGCTTTCGGCGACGACGGCATCGCGTCCGGTGTCTTGTCCGTCCAGCACGCGGTCGATTTCGGCCACGTGATCCTTGCGCTGCATGGCCGGCCTCCCTTCGGCGCTGCGGGGGCAGGTTGGCACGCCAGAGCGGCGCGTTGAACCGAGACAAAGATCGCAGTTCCGCCCTAGCGCGCCACCAGCAGCACTGATGCGTAATGGCAGGCCGCCGCTGTCAGCACATGCACATGCCAGATCGCGCTGGCGTAAGGGATGCGCCGGGCGTGGTGGAACACCGTGCCGATGGAATAGATCACCCCGCCCGCCACCAGCAGCGCCACCGCCGTGCCATCGAGCCGGATCAGGAATGGCCATGCCGCCAGCCCGCCAAGCCAGCCCTGCGCCAGATACAGCATGAACCCCAGCCGCGCCCATCGCTGCACCGAGGTCAGCTTGAGCGCGATGCCGATCAGCGCGATCACCCAAGAGGCCGTGGTCAGCGCCACCCCCGCCAGCCCGCCGACGCCAAGCAGCGCCATCGGCGTGTAGGTGCCCGCGATCAGCAGGTAGATCGCCGCATGATCGAACCGCCGCAGCACCCGCCGCGTTGGCGCGTGCAAGGTCAGGTTGTAGGCGGCGGAAAAGGCAAAGCTTGCCAGCAGGCCAAGGCCATAGGGCACCAGCGGCCAGAAGGCATGCGGCGGGGCGGCAAGGCGGGCCCAGACGAACAGCGCGGGCACGGCGCCAATGGCGAAACAGGCGCCCAGCACCAGAACGATGCTGTCGGCGAGATGTTCCTGTTCGGTATGGGTCAGCACGTGACGGGTCATGGCGATGCGTTGGTTGCGGGGGCAAGCCCCCGAAGGAGACAAGGCGCGCGCAGTCCGGCACTGCACGCAGGCGCGGCGTCTGAGGCAGGCGCAGGGTTGAAGCGGGTGCGACGGGTTCTGCCGCAGGGCCGGGGTGCAAAGCGCTTCCGGCCCGGTGTCCTGATGATCCGGGACATCCCAAATGCTAACAACGAGACGTTACCAATGTCTCAATCTGCCGCACGATGGCCCCCCGGACGCTTTGCCCGAGAGGCCGCGCGATCACGCCGCGGCGGTGCGGGCAGGGCCGAAGCGCTGGTAAAAGCCGATGCCGTCTTCGGCCATCTCGCGCAGCAGATCGGGGCAGGCAAAGCGCGCGCCATGGGCCTGCGCCAGCGCTTCGCAGCGCTCGGCCGCGTAGGGCGTGCCCAGCATGTCGAGCCAGCCGAACGGGCCGCCCGACCACGGCGCAAAGCCCCAGCCAAGGATCGCGCCGACATCGCCTTCGCGGATGTCGCTCAGCACGCCGTCTTCCAGCGCCCGCACCGCCTCGAGCGCCTGCACGAACAGCAGCCGCTGCTGCACCTCGATCAGCGGAGGCTGCGGCCCGGCGGGATATTTCGCCGCCAGCCCGTCCCACAGCAGCCCGCGCTTGCCCGCTTCGTCATAGTCGTAGAACCCCGCTTTGGCCTTGCGCCCGAGCCGGCCCTCATCCGCCATCCAGAAGATCACCTCATCGACCGCGCCATCGGGATAGGCCTCGCCCATCGCCGACCGCGTCGCCTTGGCGATCTTGACCCCAAGATCGATCGAGGTTTCATCCACCAGTTGCAGCGGCCCCAGCGGCATGCCTACCAGCTTGGCGGCGTTCTCGATCAGCGCTGGGGAAACCCCCTCGGCCACCATGCGGATGCCTTCGTTGATGTAGGGGATGATGCAGCGATTGGCGTAAAAGAACCGCGCATCATTGACCACGATCGGCGTCTTGCGGATCTGCCGCACGAAATCGAGCGCCTTGGCCACGGCCCGCGCACCAGTGGCACGGCCCTTGATGATCTCGACCAGCGCCATTTTTTCGACGGGCGAAAAGAAGTGGATGCCGATGAACTGCTCGGGGTTGTTCGAGGCTTTGGCCAGCTGCGAAATCGGCAGGGTCGAGGTGTTGGTGGCAAAGATGCAATCTTGCGGCGCGTGGCGAAGCACCTGCGCCGTCACCTCGGCCTTGATCTTCGGGTCTTCGAACACCGCCTCGATGATGAGATCGCAGCCCTCTAGCGCGGCGTAATCGTCGGTTGCGGTGATCAGCGCCAGCGCCGCCGCTTTCTGTTCGGGCGTCGTTTTGCGCCGGGCGATGCCCTTGTCCATGTAAGCGGCGGTGTGATCGCGGCCCTTGTCGGCGGCTGCCTTGGATTGATCCACAAGAACCACCTCGATCCCCGCCATGGCCGAGACCAGCGCGATGCCCGCACCCATCATGCCCGCACCGATGACGCCAAGTTTGCGCACCTGCTGCGGCGGCACATCGGGCCGGTTCGCGCCCTTTTCCAACGCTTCCTTGCTAAGGAACAATGACCGGATCATCGCCGCAGACGACGGGTTGAGCAGCACCGAGGTGAACCAGCGCGCCTCGATCTTCAGGGCGGTGTCAAAGGGCACCAGCGCGCCCTCATAGACGGCGGACAGCATCGCCTTGGCCGCCGGGTAGACGCCCTTGGTCTTGCCATGCACCATGGCCGAGGCACCCACAAAGGTCATGAATCCCGCCGGGTGATAGGGGGCGCCGCCCGGCATCTTGTAACCTTTGGCATCCCACGGCTTGACGATATCGGCAGGCTTGGCCGCCAGCACCCATGCTTTGGCGGCGGCGAGCGGGTCGTCGCAGACCTCGTCGATCAGGCCCGCCGCTTTCGCCTTCTTCGGATCGGACAGCTTGCCTTCGAGCAGGTAGGGCGACGCCGCCATCGCGCCCAGCTTGCGCACCAGCCGTGTGGTGCCGCCCGCGCCCGGGAAGATGCCGACCATGATCTCCGGCAGGCCGATCTTGGCCTTGGGATTGTCTGCGGCAAAGATCCGGTGACAGGCCAGCGGGATCTCGAAGCCGATGCCCAGCGCGGTGCCGGGCAGGGCGCAGGCGATGGGCTTGCCGCCCTTGTTCCGCTCATCCATGCCAGCGCGCTCGATCTTGCGCAGGATAGTGTGGATCTGCAGGATCCCGTCCAGGATGCCAGCGGCGGGATCGTCGCCGCCATCCTCGCGCATCTTGGCCAGAACCCCCAGATCCATGCCCCCGGCAAAGCTGCCCGCCTTGCCCGAGGTCAGCACGATGCCGGTGACGGCCTCGTCCGCCAGTGCGTCGTCGACAAGCCGGGACAGCTGGTGAAAGCCCTCGATGCTCATCACGTTCATCGACTTACCGGGCGTGTCCCAGACGATCAGCGCAACGCCGTCGGCGTCGGTGCTCATGGTGAATTCGGTCATGGTATCCCTCCCTCAGAGCCGCTCGATGATGGTGGCCGCGCCCATGCCAGAGGCAACGCAAAGCGTGGCAAGGCCCGTGCCTTTGCCGCTGCGCTCCAGTTCGTCCAGCAGCGTGCCGATGATGATCGCGCCGGTGGCCCCCAGCGGGTGGCCCATGGCGATGGCGCCGCCATTGACGTTGACCTTGTTGCTGTCGACGTCGAAGGCCTGCATGAAGCGCAGGACAACGGCGGCAAAGGCCTCATTGACCTCGATCAGGTCGATGTCGCCGATGGCCATGCCGCTGTCTTGCAGGATCTTCTCGGTCACCGGCACCGGGCCGGTCAACATGATGGTCGGATCAGTGCCGATCTTGGCGGTGGCGCGGATGCGGGCGCGGGGCGTCAGCCCATGCGCCTGCCCAAAGGCCTTGTCGCCAATCAGCAGCGCCGCAGCCCCATCGACAATGCCCGAGCTGTTGCCCGCGTGGTGCACATGCTCGATCTTCTGAAGATGCGGGTATTTCATCAGCGCCAGCTGGTCGAACCCGGGCATGACTTCGCCCATCTCCTTGAAGGCGGGCTTGAGCGCGCCCAGCGCCTGCATATCGGTGCCGGGGCGCATGGACTCGTCCCAATCTAGGATCGCGACGCCATTCTGGTCGCGCACGGTCAGCATGGATCTGGAGAACCGGTCATCAGCCCATGCGGCAGCGGCGCGGCGCTGCGATTCCACCGCCAGCGCATCGACATCATGTCGCGAGAACCCATATTGCGTCGCGATGATGTCGGCGCTGATGCCCTGCGGCACGAAATAGGCCTTCATCGCAATGCTCGGATCGACCGCAATCGCCGCGCCGTCGCTGCCCATGGGCACGCGGCTCATCATTTCGACCCCGCCTGCGATATAGCCGCTGCCGGACCCGCCACGGATCTGGTTGGCGGCAAGGTTTACTGCCTCCATGCCGCTGGCGCAAAAGCGGTTGATCGACAGGCCGGGAATGCGCTGATCCAAGTCAGAGGACAGAACCGCAGAGCGCGCAAGGCAGCCGCCCTGTTCGGCGACCTGCGTGGCATTGCCCCAGATCACATCCTCGACAGCATGGCCCTCCAGCCCGTTGCGCTCGGCGATGGCATTCAGTGTCAGGGCGGATAGCCGCAGCGAGGTCACCTCGTGCAGCGCCCCGTCCTTGCGGCCCTTGCCGCGCGGGGTACGCACGGCATCGTAGATATAGGCCTCGGTCATGTGGTCCTCCTCCTTGGTCGTGTCGGCTCAGACGCGGTCGGCGGGCGAGCCGGGCATCAGATCGTAGGGATGTTTCCAGCCGGGCAGGGCCTCGATGCGCGACAACCAGCGGTCGATGTCGGGCCAGTCCTTGCGGACGAAGCCAAAGGGCTCGGGGTAGAAGAGATAGCCGCAGCACGAAAAATCCGCATTGGTCGGGCCGTCGCCGACCATCCAGTCACGGCCCTGAAGATGCTCGTCGAGCACCTTGTACGCCGCGGCGAGCCGGCCTTGCGCAAAGGCGATCACCTCGGCGGGGCGCTTGTCTTCGGGCAGGAAGTTCATCAGGAACCGCGTCATCCCTGCCTGGCTGGAGAGCTTGTGATTGTCCCAGAAACACCAGCGCATGACCTCACGCGCCTCCTGCGGGCTGGCACCCCCGAATTTCCCGGTTTTCTCGGAGATATACATCTGGATGACGCCAGATTGCGTAAGACGGGTGTCGCTGTCGACGAGCACAGGCACTTCGCCCATCTCGTTCACCTCGGCGCGGTAGGCATCCTTGCGGGTTTCGCCGTTGAAGAAGTCGACCTTCACTGGCTCCCAGTCGAGTCCCGACAGGTGCAGGGGCAAAGCGGCCTTGTAGGCATTTCCCGACTCTCCGAAACAGTAAAGCTTGATCGTCATCGCGTTGTCCTTTGGTTGCGCCAGAATCCGTGATCGGCAGTGGGGGCTTCGCGCCCCCACACCCCCGCGGAGTTTAGGGGCAAGATGAAGGGGGGGGCGCGCCGCGTGTATCCTCAGCCTCATCGCAAGGGAGTCAACGTGACATTCGATTATTTACTTTGCGTTAAGTATGTCGTGGCTAAGATGATCCTGCGTTGCAGACTGGAGAGTTGAGCGGCGTGCAAGGTGAAGCTCCCCCGCCTGCCTGCGTCCCGCTTGGCGGTCGGGCTGACGGGGGAGCCGACCGGGTGCTGCCCATGATCCATTCGGGGTTCGATGTACGGTCTTCAACTTCATCTTGCCCCTAAACTCCACGGGGGTCCGGGGGGGTGAAACCCCCGGGCCGTTTGTATTATACGGGCGCGGGTGGCGGGTGTGTGGGGTGCCTTAACCGTTTAAGCTCAAACACTTAGGCGTTTTGCAGC
>NZ_JAUOQN010000068.1:0-21017 GCF_030547555.1 Salipiger sp. 1_MG-2023
ATCGCACCGATCGCCATGGAAGACGGCCTGCGCTTCGCCATCCGCGAAGGCGGCCGCACCGTCGGGTCGGGCGTCGTTTCGAAAATCCTCGCGTAAGCAGGATCCCGAGAGGCGCAAGGCTGCGGTCTCGAAGATCTTCGCGTGAATTGACAGGTCTCGCCCCTAGGGGCGAGGCGCTGCGACAAGACAAAAGCGGGCCTTGGGCCCGCTTTTTTCATTTGTGACAGGTGCATCGCAGATGCATAAAGGGCGCCCAATGGGCGCCCTTGTGGCCTGTCAGTCAGGCGGTGAGGGATGAAGGCACCGGTGCCGGGCCTCTGTCCCTTTTGTTTGCGATCACTCGGCGTAGGCGCGGATCAGCGACGCGGCGTTCTCGCGGGCCTCGGCGGGGTTCGAGGCTTCCGATGCGGCCTGATAGGTGGCAACAGCTTCGGCGTTGCTGAGGGCAGACACATCGGCATTCGGCACGATCCGGCTCAGTGCGGCGCGGGCCTGGTCGCCGGTGTTGTAGGCTTGCGCCGATGCTGCGCCGGTCAGGGCGGCGGTTGCGGTCAGGGCAGCGGCGGTGAGGATTGCAAAACGGTTCATGGTCAGTCTCCTGTTTGATCGTCTTCGCACCGTTTGGTGCGTGGGTGAGTATCTTTTGTCTTTCGATGCAGCACATATCGCACCAGCGCGCATGATCTTCAAATCACACAATCGCTCTCGAACGATCTGCTTTCCGTGATCTTGACCGTGAATTGTTCATGACAGGTTTGTGGATTCACAATTTTCCCATTGTAAATATTGGAAAAAATGGCCAAGTTTGCTCGCGATTGCGTGATGTCGCGTGAGGTAAGCTTTTGGAAACCGAGAAGTTTCCTTTTCACACTCTCAGTGTGCACACGCGCACATTGAGGAGGGGCGTGTTGCGCCGTCTTGCCGCGCTTTGAAAACCCTCTAAATTCAGCACCATGAGAGCGCTTGTCCCGTCCCCTGACGATGTCATCGAAACCGGGTTCATCCTCGCGGGTAACAGGCATGGGCAATCGCTGGCCCCCTCCGAGGCCTGCGACATCCTGCGCAGCGACACGCTTGGCTGGGTGCATCTGCGGGCGCAGCATCCGGACACCCCCGGCTGGATCATCGAGAACCTGTCCTATCTCGATCCGACGATCATCGATGCGCTGGTCGCCGAAGAAACCCGCCCGCGCGTTACCCGCGTTGGCGACGGGCTGATCGTGATTCTGCGCGGCATCAACACCATCGATGGGGAAGACCCCGAAGACATGGTTTCTGTACGCCTGTGGATCGACCCGCAGCGGATCATCAGCCTGTCGCGTCGGCGGGTTCGCGCGATTTCCGACATCGCCGATGAATTGCGCCGCGGGCACGGGCCGGATGATTGCGCATCATTCCTTGTGGATCTGGTCGAACGGCTGACCCAGCGCATCGAGAATTTCTGGCGTGGGATCGATGACGAGGCTGATGATCTCGAGGAGGCGGTGCTCACCGAGGCCGCCCCCGAAATCCGCCCTCGCCTCGCCGATCTGCGGCGCCGGGCGATCATCCTGCGCCGCTATCTACAGCCGCAACGAGACGCGTTGAGGGGGCTGCAACCCGCGCACCCGTTCTGGCTTGAGGCCGATGATCTGCGCCACCTTGCCGAAGAGGTCGACGCGCTGGAGCGGGTGGTCGAAGACGCGGATGCCATGCGTGACCGCATGGCGCTGGTGCGCGACGAAATCGCCAGCCAACTGTCGGACAAGCTGAACCGCAATATGTACCTGTTGTCGATTCTGTCGGCGCTGTTTCTGCCGCTGGGATTCCTGACCGGGCTGTTCGGAATAAACGTCGCAGGGATGCCGGGCGCGCAAGACGGCGACGCCTTCTGGATCTTCATCGGGGCGCTGGTTGTGGTGGTCGCGGCGCAGCTTGCGATCCTGCGCAAACTGAAGTGGATCTAGGCAAAGCTTTCCGCTTGCAAAGCCTTCCGGCCTTTCGTAAACGGGCATCGGCCTTAGGGGTATAGCTCAGTTGGTAGAGCGACGGTCTCCAAAACCGTAGGCCCACGGTTCGAGTCCGTGTGCCCCTGCCACTTTCACGACATTGCAGACAAACTTCCGAACCGGGCCTCCGGATCGGCATCGCGCATGAAAAAAGGCCGCACCGAAGTGCGGCCTTTTCCATGGCTTAGGCAGAGTTTACGAGCCCAGAACCTGTTCGATCAGCTGGCGCTGCTCGGTGTCCTTATCTTCGCCGTAAAGTGCGGCGCGCAGGCGGTTCACCTGCTCGGTGGTCAGCACGCGAAGGTCGGCCTCGGGCACCAACTGCTGCACGGCGCTGATTTCAGACGGTGTCAGGTTCGGTGCGGCTTCGTTCATGCCATCAAGCAGTTGCACGCGGATCGAATCCGGGTCCACGCCGCGGTTGACCAAGGCGACGATCCGGTCCTTTTCGGCGGTGGTCATCTCTTCGATGCGCACCTGCGGGAAGTAATCGGTCAGGATCAGCATGTCGGCGGTATCGACGTTCGGGTTGTCAGCCGCCGCAATTTCCTCGATCATCGCGGACTTCTCGGTGTCCTCATCGCCAGACTGGGCAATGGCCATCATTTCAGCGACCTGAGACTGGCTCAGGGCCGCGAAATTCACATCCGGGTAGTAGGCGCGGATCGCTGCCTGCTCGGCCTCGGAGGGCATGGCCCGACCGGCGCTGCTGTCAGCCGCTGCAATGCGTTCCATGCGGGCGGCTTTTTCATTGTCGTCCTCGCCGGACTGGGCAATCGCCATCATCTGGGTGATCTGCTGATCGCTCAGCGCCGAGAAATTGGCTTCCGGGTAGTATTGGGTGATGGCGTTCACTTCTGCCTGCGAGGCAGCAAACGCGCTGGTGCCGAGGACGGTTGCGAGGGCGGTGGCGGTGAGAAAGCGTTTCATGGTTGAGTCCTTTCACAAGTTCCAGTTTGCAGCGACCGGGCGCCTTGTCCGCTCGTTCCCTTGGCAAAAGCCATTGCGGGATCAAACAGGGCCGTCTCCGGTCTTGCGTTTCGATCTATCGAGCGTAGCGTCGTCGCTGCGTCGGTATGTCCTTACAACACGGCTTCCCCGGCGCTGGTTCCGAGACGAGAAGGGCAAAGATTTCGACCTGTTACGCTAGAAACTGGCGCGCCGGCGCTACGTGTGCGCGAACGCTTGCCGGGCAGCCGGGTTCCGCGCCGATCACGGCGATATCTTCAGAAGATCGCGATCGCCCCGCACGCTGACGTGACCGGCTGGCGGCCTCAATCGGCGCAGCGGCCCGGCAATGCTTGTCAGGGGCGTTCCATCTGCGTATACCGCCGCAAAACCTGAATCGAAAACCGAAGGCGCCCTGATGGCCAATCCCGTCCAGTTCATTCAGCAGACCCGTTCCGAGGTCGCCAAGATCGTCTGGCCGTCGCGCCGCGAGGTGTTGCTGACCACCGTGACGGTCTTTGTCATGGCAGCGCTGACCGCCACATTCTTTGCGATCGTCGACATCCTGATCCGCAGCGGCCTGCAAGGGCTTCTGTCGTTCTTCGGCTGAGCTGCCTGGGCGGCGCGGCGGGGAAACCCGCGCGTGTGCCCTTGATATCCGCCAGCCGAAGGCGCTAAGAGCAAGGCGATTACCTGAGCGGGCGTGCAGCGATTCGTGTTGCACGCCGGTTTTGTTTCAGGGACAACCGTTTCGCCCGCCCGGGGCGTGGCGGAAGGTGAATGGCCGGGATACCCGGCGCAAGGTTGGAAGAGGGTCCAGATGGCGAAGCGGTGGTATTCGGTCAGCGTTCTGTCGAACTTCGAAAAGAAGATCGCGGAACAGATCCGTCAGGCAGTCGAAGAGCAGGGGCTCGAGGATCAGATCGACGAAGTCCTCGTTCCGACAGAAGAGGTCATCGAGGTGCGGCGCGGCAAGAAGGTCACGACCGAGCGTCGCTTCATGCCCGGCTATGTGCTCGTGCACATGGAAATGTCGGATCGTGGCTTTCACCTTGTGAACAACATCAACCGCGTCACCGGCTTTCTGGGCCCGCAGGGGCGGCCGATGCCGATGCGCGATGCCGAGGTCGAATCGATCCTTGGCCGGGTTCAGGAAACCGAGGAAGCGCCGCGCACGCTGATCCATTTCGAAGTGGGCGAGCGGGTCAAGGTCAACGATGGTCCGTTCGAAGGCTTCGACGGCATGGTCGAGGGCGTCGACGACGACAACCAGCGTCTGCGCGTCGCAGTGTCGATCTTTGGCCGCGAAACCCCGGTCGAGCTGGAATTCACTCAGGTGACCAAGCAGTAAGATCCGCGGCAACGCCCGAAATAGTGAAACCCGCCAGACATCTCTGGCGGGTTTTTTCTTGCGCGGATTGCGCCCGGACGCGCGCATCGCCAAACATGGGCGCATGACCGCGCCAGCCCTGTTTCGCCAAGCCCCGCTTCGTATCGCCAATTGCGATGCCCGCCGCCTGTGGCTTGCGGCGAACGGGCTGTCCGGCGTGCCTTCGGGCGCCGATGCGCTGGGGGTGATCCGCGCGCTGGGGTTCGTGCAGCTCGACACCATTCAGGTGGTCAGCCGTGCGCATCATCACATCCTGTGGTCCCGCGCGCAGTCCTATCGCGAGCCGATGCTGGACAAGCTTCTGCGCAAGCAGGCGGTGTTCGAACATTTCACCCATGACGCCTCTGCCCTGCCGATGGAGATGCTGCCGCTCTGGCAGCGGCAATTCGACCGTATGCGCCGCAAGGTCGCTGGCTCTTGGTACGTGGGGATCGCGTCCGACAGGCTCACCGCCGAGATTCTGGCGCGGATTCGCGACGAGGGCCCGTTGTGTACCCGCGATTTCGATACGGTGGTCGAAGAGCGGGCGATGTGGCAGCGGCCACCGCATAAGAAGGCGCTCGATTACCTGTGGTACGCGGGGGTACTGGCGACCAGCCATCGCGAGGGGGTCATCAAATATTACGATCTGGCGGAACGGGTGTTCCCGCAGGTTGAACGCCTGCCTGACGAGGCGCAGATCGACGGGCTTTGCACGGCGGCGCTGAAGCGGCTCGGCGTCGGCACCCTGACCGAGATCCGTAAATTCTGGGATGCCACCGAGGCGCCCGAGGTGGCACGCTGGGCCGCCCGCGCGCAGCCTGTTCCGGTGATGATCGAGGGCGCAGACGGGCGGTGGACGTCTGCGCTTGGCAGCCCGGACATAGAAGAGCGGTTGCAGGCTGCGCCGCCATCGCGGCGTCTGCGTCTGCTCAACCCGTTCGATCCGGCGATCCGTGATCGCGCCCGGCTCAAGCGGCTGTTCGGGTTCGACTACACGGTCGAGATGTTCGTGCCCGAGGCGAAACGCCGCTGGGGGTATTACGTCTATCCGCTGCTCGAAGGGGATCGGATGGTGGGGCGCATCGCGGCAAAGGGCGATCGCAAGGCCGGAACCCTGAGCGTCACCAACCTGTGGTGGGAGCCGGGCCTGCGCGCCTCTTCGGGGCGCGATGCCCGGCTGAGCGCCGAGTTGCACCGCTTTGCGAGACTCGCCGGTCTGCGCGAGGTGCATCCAGCAGACCCTGGAACATGGCCGATCGGTTCTTGATTTTCACCCCGGATCGGGGTATGCGCCGGGCTTCGAGCGATTGCCCAGGCGACTCGCCCGATCGTGGGAGGCGCGCGCATCGCGATGTGCAGACCTGACCACGCCACATGAACGCTGGATGACGCGTCATTCGGCAGATGGAAAAGGAGTAAGCTCATGGCCAAGAAGCTGATGGGCAAGATGAAACTGCAGATCCCTGCAGGCAAAGCCAACCCGTCGCCGCCCGTAGGCCCGGCGCTGGGTCAGCGCGGCATCAACATCATGGAATTCTGCAAGGCGTTCAACGCCAAGACGCAGGAAATGGAGCCCGGCGCGCCGTGCCCGACCGTGATCACCTATTATCAGGACAAATCCTTCACGATGGAAATCAAGACGCCGCCCGCGTCTTATTACCTCAAGAAGGCCGCAGGCCTGAAGCCGGTTGGCAAGCGCAACCGTCCCAAGGGTGCCGTTACCCCGGGTCGCGAGACGATTGGCACCGTGACCACCAAGCAGGTGCGTGAGATCGCCGAGGCCAAGATGAAGGACCTCAGCGCGAACGACGTGGAAGCTGCAATGCAGATCATCCTTGGCTCGGCCAAGTCCATGGGCATCGAGGTGAAGTAATGGCAAAGCTCGGAAAACGTACCCGCGCCGCCCGTGAGGCCTTTGTTGGCAAAGAAGAGCTGTCGCTCGAAGATGCCGTCAAGCTGGTCAAGTCGAACGCGAACGCCAAGTTCGACGAGACGCTGGAAATCGCGATGAACCTCGGTGTCGACACCCGTCACGCCGACCAGATGGTTCGTGGCGTGATCGGCCTGCCGAACGGCACCGGCAAGACCATGCGCGTCGCCGTGTTCGCCCGTGGCCCCAAGGCTGAAGAGGCCCAGAAGGCCGGTGCAGACATCGTCGGCGCCGAAGACCTGATGGAAACCATTCAGGGCGGCACCATCGAGTTCGATCGTTGCATCGCGACCCCGGACATGATGCCGATCGTCGGCCGTCTCGGCAAGATCCTCGGCCCGCGCAACCTGATGCCGAACCCCAAGGTCGGCACGGTGACCATGGATGTCGCTCAGGCTGTCAAAGACGCCAAGGGCGGTCAGGTCCAGTTCCGCGCTGAAAAGGGCGGTGTGGTGCATGCCGGCATCGGCAAGGTCTCCTTCGACGAGGCGCAGCTGATCGAGAACGTCAAGGCGTTCATCGGCGCGGTTGCCAAGGCCAAGCCGGCCGGTGCCAAGGGCACCTACATGAAGAAGATCTCGCTGAGCTCGACCATGGGCCCGGGCGTCACCATCGACGTGGCTGCTGCTGCGTCCGAGTGATCTTCGGACTGCATTGAATAATGAAAAGGCGGGCCCTCGGGTCCGCCTTTTTTGTTGCCGCGCGGCGCTTGGCCTGTCTGATCGCGGCTCGCCTTAGCCGCGCCGCCGCAGGAACAGCGGCACCAGCGCCAGCAGAATGACAATGCGGGCAAAGTGATGCGCCGCAACATAGGCCGGATCGTAGCCAAGGGCGAGGGCGATGGCGGCCATGGCCTCGACGCCTCCGGGAGCGAAGGCGATCAGCACCTGCCCGATGGGCAGCCCGGTCAGCGCCTGCGTGATCACCGCGAACACCAGCGCCATGCCAAGCGCCATGGCGACCACCGCCAGCCCGGTCCAGAGCAGGCGCAGCACCGCGCGCGGTTCGACCTTGCTGAGCCGAGTGGCAAGCACCGCGCCGGTCACGGTGAAGCCGGAAAAGATCATCCAGCCGGGCGCGACCCCATGCAGCAGCCCGGTCAGGTGGGCCGTGGCGCTCAGCACGATGCCGGTCAGCAGGCAGGCCGCCGACACCCCGTGCCGCCCGGCCCAGCGGCCCAGCGGCAGGCCGATCACCAGCAGCGGCGCAATGCCCCACAGCGGCATCGGTTCGGGCGTAACGGCCTGTGCGGTGGGGATGTTCAGCACTGCGGCCAGCGGCGGCACCAACGCCACCAGCACGATCAGCCGCATCAGTTGCAGGATGGTGACGGCGCCCGCGTCGCCCTTGCCCTCGATGGCGATGGCCACGGCGTTCGACATGGTGCCCGGCGAACTGGCCAGAACGGCGGTTTCACGGTCGATCCCGAAGACGCGCGTCAGCAGCCATGTCGATGCGGCCATGGTGGCCACCAGTGACAGCACCAGCAACAGCAGGCTGATCGACCAGCCCGGCAATTGCGGAATGACCGAGGCGTTGATCCCCGATCCCAGCGACAGGCCGATGACCAGAAACGCCAGATCGCGCGCGCCAACCGGCATGACCACCGGCTGCTTGAGCCCCGCCAGCACCGCGACTGCCAGCATCGCGCCGACAAGCGCCCCGGCCGGAATGCCAAGAGACGCGGCAAGCGCCGCGCCTCCAAGGGCGGCAACGGCGGTAAGCGCCGTTGCCTTTAGATATGCCTTGTCCTGCATGAGGCTCAGTCCGCCATGGCTTCCTGCCCCCCGGAGCGCTTGCGCGAGCGCCGTGCAAGCCAGATCGGCAGCACAACGACCAGCAGCGCCAGACCGTAGAGCAGCAGGCTCTTCCAGTCTGCCACGAGGATGCCCCAGTCGCCGCCCGAAATCGACAGGGCGCGGCGCAGGTTGTTCTCGAACAGCGAGCCGAGCACAAAGCCAAGGATCACCGGGGCGAGCGAGAATTCCAGCTTGCGCAGGAACCAGCCGAGCAGGCCAAGACCGGTGATCATGTAAAGATCATGCGGGTTTCCGACGATGGTGTAGATTCCGATGAAGGCAAGGATGGCGATCAGCGGCGTCAGGTAATGCTGCGGGATCGTCAGCATCCGGGCGAACAGCCCCACCAGCGGCAGGTTGATCACCAATAGCGCGACGTTGCCGATATACATTGATGCCACAAGGCCCCATGCCACTTCGGGGCGCTGGGTGAACATCATCGGGCCGGGCTGGATGTTGAACATCAGCAGTGCGCCCAGCAGGATCGCGGTGGTGCCCGATCCGGGGATGCCCAGCGTCAGCATCGGCACCATGGAACCGCCCGCCGCTGCGTTGTTCGCCGCTTCGGGGGCCGCAAGGCCGCGCACGTCGCCGGTGCCGAAGGTGCCTTCCTTGTCCGAGATCCGCTTTTCGGTGCCATAGGCCACGGCCGAGGCGACCGATGCGCCAGTGCCGGGCAGGATGCCGATGAAGAAGCCGATGATCGAGCTGCGCAGGATCGTCCACTTTGCCAGCTTCAGATCGGCCCATTGCACGAAGCTCTTGTCGACGGGCAGCGATTTGAGCGTGCCGCGCGCCTGATGTTCCACCAGCGTCAGCAGCTCGGCCATGCCGAACAGGCCCACCACGACGATCAGGAAATCGATGCCTGCAAGGATGTCGGGGATGCCGAACGTGTAGCGGTTGACCCCGGTATTGGCGTCGATGCCGATGGTCGCCAACATCAGGCCGATGGTTGCCCCCAGCAGCGTTTTGACCGTGCTCTTGCCGACCAGAGACGCCAGCGAGGCGAAGGCAAAGACCATCAGTGCGACGTAATCTGCGGGGCTGAAGGTCACGGCGAATTTCGCAAGGCCCGGCGCGAACAGCGACATCAGGATCACCGCGAAGGTGCCGCCGATGAACGAGGCCACAGCCGACAGCGATAGTGCGCGCCCGGCCTGACCGGCGCGGGCCATCGGGTTGCCATCGAGCGTGGTCATCACCGCGCCCGCATCCCCCGGCACGTTGAGCAGGATCGAAGAGATCCGCCCGCCGTATTCCGCGCCATAATAGATGCCCGCCAGCAGGATCAGCGCCGATTCAGGCGGAAACCCAAGGCCGTAGGCGATGGGCAGCAGGATCGCGACGCCGTTGATCGGCCCTAGCCCCGGCAGCGCGCCGATCAGGGTGCCGACAAAGCAGCCGACCAGCACCAGCATCAGGTTGAACGGGTCGAAAGCGACGGCAAAGCCGGTCGCCAGACCGGAAAGAACGGTATCCATCAGTTGGCCTCCGTCTGGAAGCTTTCGAGCACGGCTTCGACGACCGCGCCTTCGGGCAGGTTGAGATCCATCAAGGTGACGCAGAGCAGCCAGCCGGCGATGCCGGCGGTAACGCCGAAGGCCAGCGAACGCCAGCGCGGCGCGCCCAGCATCAGCGCCATGGCGGTGCCGAACAGGGCGGTCGCAACGACAAAGCCCAGCGGCTCGTACAGGCGGCTGTAGGCCATCAGCATGACCACCGCCGCGCCAAGGCGGAACCAGACGGCCTTCGGCACGTCCATGTGATCGACGTCGGGCCTCCACAGCACGCCGAGCAGGCAGAGCATCGCAACGATGGAAAGGATCTGCGGCCAGCTTTCGGGGCCAAGCGGGTCGTACTGGAACGGTGCCTTGATGACGGTGAAGGCGATCACCGCATAACCGATGGTCACCGCAAGCAGGACAGCCGCGAAGATGCGGTCAGCCATGGGGGCCTCCTGTTGAAATTTCGGGACGGTCTGAAAGCGTTCAGATGCGCCGCAAGGGCCGCCCTTCGCAAAAGGCGGCCCCGCGGGGAGAAAAGCGGATTACTGGATCAGACCCGCTTCGGTCGCGATGGTACGAAGCTCGTCCATCGTGTTGTTGATGGAGGCGGTCAGTGCCTCGCCCGACAGGTTCAGCGGAAGAAGCCCGCGCTCTGCCTGGATTTGTGCGAACGCGTCGGTGGCATAGGCCGCGTCGAACGCATCGACCCATTTCTGGTAGTCCTCGTCAGAGGTGTCTTTGCCCATGTAGAAGCCGCGCATGATCGTCCATTCGACGTCATAGCCCTGCTCCTTGGCGGTCGGGATCTCGGCGAAGGGGGCCTCAAGACGCTCGGGGGCGAGGGTCGCGAGGATCTTCATGTCGCCGCTTTCCAGATACGGCACCATTTCGCCGACATCGCCGGTATAGACCTCGATCGAGCCGCCGAGCAGCGCCGCGATGGCATCGCCGCCGCCGTCGAAGGCGACATAGCGCATCTGCATCGGGGTGCCGCCGGCTTCGCGCATCAGCAGCGCGCCCTTCATCCAGTCCTGCGAGCCGACAGAGCCGCCTGCGCCCACCACGACCGACTGCGGATCGGCGGCCAGATCATCCATGATCTGCTTGAGCGAGTCGTATTCACTGTCGGCCTTGACCACGACGGCGCCGAAATCGGCCCCGGCGGTCGCCAGCCAGCGCACGTCGTTTTCATCGAAGGCGCCGTATTTGCCAAGGATGATGTTCAGCAGCGAACCGGTCGACCACGCGACAATGGCCGAGCCGTCATCGGTGCGGTTGGTGTTGAACTGGTTGAAGGCCACGGCGCCGATGCCGCCGGGCATAAAGGTCACCTGCACGGGGTTGGTGACATGCGGCTCGAGGCCGGTCTGTGCCACGCGGCAGGTCAGATCGAAGCCGCCGCCGGGGTTGGCCGGTGCGACGCATTCGGGCTTGCGGATGTCGCTTTGTGCCAGTGCCGGTGCGGCAAGGCTCAGGGCGCAAAAGAGCGCCGCGGAAACGCGGGTGATGATCATGATGTTCCTCCCATCTAGTCATGGCCCCTTGGGCTGCGACGCTTATGACCTGCCAAGGCTGTGAATGTCCTGACGCGTGGCTGACAGGACGCTGACATGGGCATTGCGCCGCAAGATATGGCTATGCGGATGCGCCGCGACGGGATAGTTCCGGTAACATGAGAATGCTACTGGTCGAAGACAATGACGAGCTGGCCGAGACGGTTCTTGACCGGCTGCGCCACGAGGGCCATTCGGTCGATCGCGAGGCCGATGGCGAAGAGGCCAACGCCCTGCTGCGCCATGCCCGTTTCGATATCATCCTGCTGGATATCAACCTGCCGGGGCGCAGCGGCTACGAGGTGCTGCGCTCGATGCGCTCGCGCGGGGATTCGACGCCGGTCATCGTGCTCACTGCCCGGTCGGAAATCGACGACCGCGTGGTGGGGCTGGATGCGGGGGCCGATGATTACATGGTCAAGCCGGTCGATTTTCGCGAACTCTCGGCGCGCTGCCGGGTGCTGGCGCGGCGCCGGGCCGGGGCGTCGAGCAACCTGTTCACCGCCGGAACGCTGCGGTTCGACCGCGCCGCCAAGCTGGCCTTTCTCGGCGACAAGCCGATCGAGCTGCGCGCCAAGGAGGTGCAGTTGCTCGAGGTGATGATCGACAATCTTGGCCGGATGCTGACCAAGGAAGAGGTGGCCGACAAGCTCTACACCTTTCGCGAAAGCCCCAGCCTGAACGCCGTCGAACAACTGGTGACGCGGCTGCGGCGCAAGCTCGAAGGCACGCCGCTGGTGATCAAGACGGCGCGCGGCCTTGGCTATCTGCCCTATGTCAGCGATGATGAATAGTGCGCCCCGGCTGGGGGCGACGAATAAGGCGCCCCGGCTGGAGGCGACGAATAATGCGCCCCGCCTAGGGGCGGCGAATGAAGCACCCCGGCCCGAGGCGACGCCAGATGAGCCGCGCTCGCTCAAGTGGCGGCTGCTGTCGTCGATGGCGGCGGGATTCGCGCTGCTGCTGCTGCTGATGTCGGTGCTGCTGTGGAACTATTCGCGCGCCGCATCGAACCGCACCTTCGATCTGCTGCTGGCGGGGGCGGCGCTGGCGATGCTGGAGCGGGTGTCGTTCAACGCCGATGGTCCGACGGTCGATCTGCCGCAATCGGCGATGGATATCCTTGCGCTGGCAAGCGACGACCGGGTGGTCTATCGCGTCTTTGCTCCGGCCTATGGCGAGATCACCGGCACCCCTGATCTGCCGCTGCCCGCTGTCGATCCCTCGGCCGCACCGGTGTTTTACAATGACAAGCTGAACGAGGGCTTTCGCTTCATCGTGCAGGGGCGGCAGATCACCTCGGCCGCCGGGCGCGACTGGGTCTTCGTGCAGATCGGCCAGACGCTGAACGCCCGGCGCGAACATCAGGGGACGTTGTTTCTTTATGGTATGGCGGGGCTGGCCGGGGTGTCGCTGATCGGTCTGGGCTTTGTCTGGCTGGCGATCCGCACGTCTCTGGCGCCGCTGGGCACCATCGCGGCCAGCCTTCTGGCGCGCAACCCGCGCGATCTGTCACCCATCGAGGGCGCCCCTCCGCAGGAAATCTCGGACCTGTTTCGCGCCATCAACGGCTTTATCGCCCAGTTGCGGCGATCCCGCGCGCTGACCGAAAGCTTCATCGCGGATGTGGCGCACCAGACCCGCACCTCGTTGTCGGCGGTGCAGGGGCAACTGGCGCTTGCCGTCGATGCCGATAGCCCCGAGGCCATGCGCGCCCGGCTGGTCAAGGCCGAGGCGCAGGGGAACAAGACCGTTCACCTGACCAACCAGCTGCTGGCCAACGCCATGGTGATCCATCGCTCTGACCAGGCGCAGCTTGATCCGATGGAGCTGCGCCCGCTGGTGCGCGACACGCTGGCAGAGCTGCTGCGTGACCGCAGGCTGCGCGAAATCACCATCTCTTACGAAGACGCGCAATTGCCCGACGGGGTGGGGCGGATCCGGGGTGATGCGATCTCCATCCGCGAGGCGCTGCGCAACCTGATTGATAACGCAATCCGTCACGGTGGGCCGGAAAACTCGATCCTGATCGAACTGGACGGCGACACCCGCAGCATCCGCCTGACCGTCTCGGACGGCGGGCCGGGCATTGCGCCGGCGGATCGGGCGCGGGCGACCGAGCGGTTCACCTCGATCAACCGCGACACCGCCGGGTCGGGGCTGGGCCTTGCCATCGTGCGCTCGGTGGCCGAGGGGCATGACGCCAAGCTGGAACTCGGGGCGTCGCAACTGGGCGGGCTGCGTGCTTCGCTGATCTTTCCGCGGCTGGCGGCGCTGCTGGCGGCGCTGCTGCTGACGCCCATCGCTGCCAAGGCATCGGAGCTGACCATCTTCGGCGCCACAGATCGCGCGGCCATCGAGCCGGTGCTTGACGCGTTCGAGGCGAAGGTGCCGGGCTGGACCATCTCCTACCGCGAATTTCAGACCGTCGATCTGTATGACGCGGTGCTGGCGGGCGAGGGGCCGCCCGATGTGGTGATCTCTTCGGCGATGGATTTGCAGGTCGATCTGGTGAACCGCGGCATGGCGCAGCGCTTTGTCCTGCCCGAGGACAGCCAGCCGCCGGACTGGGCGCGCTGGCGCGACGAGCTTTACGGCTTTACCTTCGAACCCGCCGCGATCCTTTACAACAAGCGCATCCTGTCGCGCGAGGATCTGCCAAACTCGCACCGCGACCTGTCGTCATTCATCCGCGACCATGAGGCCGAGCTGAAGGGCCGGGTCGGGGGGTACGATCTGCGCCGCTCGGGGATCGGCTATCTGTATGCCACGCAGGATCTGATCCAGAGCGTTCAGGCGCAGCGCCTGTTCGAGGTGCTGGGGCGGGCCTCGGCGCGGGTCTATCTTGGTACGGCCGAGATGACGCGGGCGACGGGCAGCGGGGAAATCGCGCTGGCGCTGAATGTCATCAGTTCCTACGCCATGGCATTGGTCCCCGATCACCCCGATGTCGGGGTGCATTTCCTGAGCGATTACAACCTTGTCATGTCTCGCACCGCCTTTGTCCCCAAAACCGCCCGCGCGCCCGCGATGGCGGCGCGCTTTGTCGCCTTCCTGCTCTCGCCCGAAGGCCAGAGCCTGATCGACCGCGACACGCCGCTGATCCCGATTGCCGCGGCTGGCGCGCCGCTGACCGACAGCGCGCGGTTACTGCGCGCCAGCAGTGGCAGTTTTCTTCCGATCCGGCTGGGGCCGGGGCTGCTGACCTTTCTCGACCGGCTGAAACGCGAAGAGGTGCTGCGCAGCTGGGATGCCGCGATGGCTGGGAATGGCAACTAGCCGATCCGGTCAGCTGCGGTGAGACCTCAGGAACAGGCGCATCAGATCGCGGGCCGACGGGTCCGAAACGATGGACATCGCCGGGGCATAGGCGGTCTCGAACAGCGCTGCGCCGATCAGCAGCGGGCTTTCGGTCAGGTTCAGCGGGCCGACAACAGCCTCGCCAAGGGTGCGCCAGTTGCGGTGCAGAATCTCGGTCAGCTGGGCGATGGTCTCGGCGTCGTCGCGTTTCTGGCGGACGAATTCGATCAGGGTCAGCGGCCATGACCCGCTTTCCGCTCGCGCGCCGGCCCAGTCGATCAGCAGCTCTTCGATTTCGGCGCGGCCGGGGGCAGCGGCGATCGCGTCGACAAGCTGAAGAAGGTCGCTTCCGCCATGGGTTTCAAGCACGGCCAGAAACAGCGCTTCCTTGCCGGGAAAGTTGGCATAGACCGCGCCCTTGGTGTATCCTGCTTCGGCGGCGATGGCATCAAGAGAGGTGGCATTGTACCCGCGCGCACCGAACAGCGTTTCCGCCGCTTCTATCAGGCGATCTCTGGTGCGCTGCGCCGCTTCCTTGCGGGTCATGCGTTGGTTCATTGCGGGCCACTCCCTTAGACTGCGATCACGATTGGCGTGAAGACTTCCAAGTTAAGATACCCTTGGGTATTTGGGTACTCAAGGGTATACGAAATCCTGTCCACGGATCGGCCCGCTTGATATATCTTGCGGGCGCAAGCTGCGTTCCGATCCCGTTTCTGCCCCCCTCGACGCAGCGTCGACGCTGAAGCGGCAGCGGATACAGTCACGGCGACTGTGCATGGCGCTTGCACAGCAGGCCCGGTGGGCGGGCACGCTTGTCGGGCGAATGAGGCAACCCGGCTTGACCCTATGCTCGCGCGGGTTTCTTTAGACGGCAGCGGAACCAAGAGGGGCGACATGGCCGATACGAGACTTTCATTTGACGAGCTTGCCCTGCTGCTGCGCCGGGTGTTCGAAGCGCAGGGGCTGCCCGCGCGCATCGCGGCGGTGCTGGGCGAAAATTGCGCCGCCTGTCAGCGCGATGGCGCGCTCAGCCATGGGGTGTTTCGCATTCCGGGCTATGTCTCGACGATCCAGAGCGGCTGGGGGTCGCCCTCGGCGCTGCCCGTGATCGACGCGGGAGAGGGCGCGTTGATCGGCGTCGATGCCTGCGGCGGCTTTGCGCAGGTGGCGCTGGACGCGGCGCGCCCGCTGCTGCTGGAGCGGGTGCGCGCGCAGGGCATCGCGGCGCTGAGCATCCGCAATTCGCAGCATTTCAGCGCGCTTTGGCCCGATGTCGAACCCTTTGCCGAGGCAGGGCTGGTGGCACTGTCGGTGGTCAATTCCATGGCGGTGGTGGCGCCTGCGCCGGGGGCGACGCCGGTGTTCGGCACCAACCCCATGGCGTTTTCCAGCCCGCGGGCCGGCCAGCCGCCCTACACATGGGATCAGGCCTCGAGCGCGCTGGCGCATGGCGATGTGCAGATCGCCGCGCGCGAAGGGCACAAGCTGGCGCCGGGCACCGGGGTCGATGCGCAAGGCACCCCGACCGAGAATCCGGACAAGATCCTGAATGGTGGCGCGCTGCTGCCCTTTGGCGGGCACAAGGGCGCGTCGATCGCCATGTTGATCGAGATCCTCGCCGCCGCCTTTACCGGCGGGGCGTTTTCCTCGGAGGTCGACTGGTCGGACCATCCCGGCGCCAAGATCCCGCTGACCGGCCAGTTTCTTCTGGTGATGGACCCGTCGCACACGGATGGCTTTGCGCAGCGGGTGGCGCAGCTGTCGGACGCGGTGCGCGCCTCGGGAAGCGCGCGGCTGCCCGGAGACCGCCGCCACCGCATCCGCGCCGAGGCGGCGCAAAAAGGCGTCGCCCTGACCACCGCCGATCTGGCGATGATCAAGGGGTATCTTTAGCGGCGCAGGATGCCTTCCATCGGGGCGATCTTTGATCCGTCGCTGAACCGCGACAGGCGGTATTGCGACGGATCGACCACCGGCACCGCGCCGGTCACCAGATCCGCCATCAGCTTGCCGATCCCCGGCCCAAGGCCGAAGCCATGCCCCGACAGGCCGCTGGCAACGAACAGGCCGGGAATATGGCCGCGCACCCCTTCGGTCGACGAGACCACCGGGATGATGTCTGGCATCACGTCGATATACCCGGCCCAACGCTGGGCGATGCCGACGCCTTGGAACGCCGGATAGGCCGCCTGAAGCTGGGCATAGACCTTGTCGATGGCCTTGGCATCGAGCTGGGGATCATAGATCCGCGTGTCTTCGAACGGGGTGCGGTCGGTCGCGCCCCATTTGCGCGGCAGCTTCATCTCTTGCACGAAGCGCTTGCCGAAACGGAATTTCAGCCGGGTGAATTCGCTTTTCAGCGCCGGGAAAAACTTGGGCGCCAGCCAGAAGCTGTCCGGGGTGATCTCGTACAGCCCGGTTTGCGGGCCCGAGATGCTGTAGCCGCCATCCAGACGGCGGCGGAAGGTGTAATCCTGAAACTTGAACGTGCCCTCGGGGCCATCGGGCACTGGGTCGGTGCGCAGCACGGTGCCGGTGGTCTTCAGCATCGGCAGGTCGATCCCGAGATTGCCAAGGAACAATCGCGACCAGATGCCCGCCGCGACCACCACCGAGGAACAGCGGATCGTGCCGTTTTCGGTCACCACGGCAGACACCTTGCCGCCGGAGGTTTCCACCGTGCGCACCGCGCAGTTCTGATGCACCGTGCCGCCCAGCATCCGGAAGGCGTTGGCGATGGCGGGGGAGGCCTTTTGCGGCTCGGCCCGCCCGTCATGCGGGTTGTAAAGCGCGCCCTTGATCGGGGCTGTCAGGCCGGGGAAGGCGTTTAGCGCCTCGGGGGCGGGCAGCACGCGGGCCGGGATCTGGTATTCCTGAAGGATCTGGGCCCAGTCTTCCTCTTCCTTGAGCGCCTCGTCGGTGGTGACGGAAAAGGTGATGCCGCATTGGCGATAGCCGGTTTCGGCCTGGGTGCGTTCGTTCATGCCCTTCCACAGCCGCACGGATTCGACCATCAGCGGCATCTCGCGCGGGTCGCGGTGCGACAGGCGCACCCAGCCCCAGTTGCGGCTCGATTGCTCGGCGCCAACGTCGCCCTTTTCGCACAGCGCCACCTTGAGGCCGCGTTCGGCCAGTTCCAGCGCGGTGCAAACGCCAGCGATGCCCGCGCCGATGACCACCACGTCGACGCTTTGCGGCAGCGTCAGGTCGTTGGGGACCGGGTCGGGGATGGGGCGTCCGTTGGTCGGCATGGCTGTGGTTGTGTCGAGCGACATGAGAAGGGGTCCGTGTTGTGATGGGTCAGGCATGGGGCGGCAGGGGGGCACCCTGCCGCTTGGCGGTGATATTGTCGCGCAGGCGGTACATGCGCAGATGCGCCTGCGGAGCGAAGGACATGTAGAAGGGCTGCGATTTCAACGGTTCGATTTTCAGGCCAAGGTCCTGCGGCGGCAGGCCAAGCGCCCATTCCGACAGGATGCCGCCCAGCATCGAGCCGGTGGGCACGCCGCGCCCCGACAGGCCGGTCATGGCAACAATGCCGGGGGCCAGATCGTAAAGCCGCGGGATGGTGCGGCGCTGCATGTCAAGCTCGCCGAACCACAGATATTCCCAGCGCAGGGTCTCGCGGATCTGCGGGTGCAGCCATGTCAGCCGGTCGCTCATCACCTGTTTGGTATAGGCGATGTCGCGGCCCCGGCGGCCCATCGGGAACATCGAGGCAACGATGCGCCCCGCGCCATCGTATTTATAGACGTAGATATCACCGCGCCCGTCGTGCATCGTGGTGTTGCGGGGCAGCACCTCGGCGCGGGTTTCCGGCGACAGCGGCTGCGTGGCGGCGACAAACACCCGCATGATCTTGAAGGTCTCTTCGAGCTTTGGCCAGCCCGCGACCGTATAGGCCCCGGTGGTAAAGATCACCTTGTCGGCCAGCACCGCGCCGCGTTCGGTGCTCACCCGCCAGCCGGTGCCGTTGCGTGCGCAGCCAGTGACCGGCGAGCGGGTCAGGATGCGCCCGCCTTCGGACATCACGGCGCGGCCAAGGCCCCGCGCATAGGCCAGCGCATTGACGGCGCCCGCTTCCTCATGAAACCAGCCGCCAAGAAAGCGCGGCGAGCCGGTGATCTGCTGCACCTCGGCGGCGTCGAGCATCCGGGTCTTGGCGCCGACGGCGTTGTACTGGTCGGTCTTGGCTTGCAGCGTCTTGAGATGGCCGGGATAGAGCGCGCCCTGCACATAGCCGCTCTGGTCCCATTCGCAATCGATGCCGTAGTCGCGGATCATCTGGCCGACGCGGTCATTGGCCCGGGTCTGACGATGGATCAGCCGCTCGGCCCAAGGCTCGCCGAGCAGGCGGCGCAGATCGTCCGGCGTGTAATGGGTGAAGGTCGGGGTGCAATGCCCGGCGTTGCGGCCCGAACCGCCAAAGCCGATCTCCTGCGCCTCGATCACGGCAACGGACACGCCAGCCTTGGCGAGTTCCAGCGCGGTGGTCAGTCCGGCATAACCCGCGCCGACGATGCAGACATCGGCCTTGATGGTGCCTTCCAGCGCAAAGGTCTCGGGCGCGGCGGGGGCGGTGGCGTACCACAGCGTGTCCTCGAAAGGTGAAAAGCGTGTCATTCAGCGCGCCTCCGACCGGCTGTCGAGCGCATCGCGCAGCCCGTCACCGACAAAGTTGAACCCGGCAACGGCGATGGTGATCGCCAGCCCCGGCACGATCGCCAGCCACGGCGCCGATTGCAGATACTGCTGCGCCCCGTTGAGCATGTTGCCCCAGCTCGGCAGCGGCGGCTGGATGCCATAGCCAAGGAACGAGATATAGGCCTCGAGCAGGATCGCGCGGGCCACGGTCAGCGTGGCGGCAACGATGATCGGGCCGATGGCGTTGGGCAGCAATTCGCGGAACATGATCCAGCGGCCCGACAGGCCCAGCATCCGGGCGGCCTGAACGAAATCCTGATCGCGCAGGGTCTTGACCTCGGCCTGCACGATGCGGGCGACCTCCATCCAGCTGGTGGCGGCGATGATGACGGTGATCATCGCAGGCCCCGGCTGGATGAACGCCGCCAGCGCCAGCAGCAGGAACACCGACGGAAAGCTCAGGAAGGCATCGACGATGCGCATCAGCACCGCCGAGACGGCGCCGCCGTAATAGCCAGACAGCACGCCCACCACGGAGCCGATGCAGGTGCTCATGATCATCGCGGCAAAGCCCACGGTCATTGACACCTGCCCGGCGTGAAACAGCCGCGCGGCGATGTCGCGGCCCAGCGGATCGGTGCCAAAGATATGGCCTCCGGTGAAGGGGGGGGCAAAGCGGGCGCGCAGGTCGATGAACAGCTCGTCGAAGGCCAGCAGGTAGGGTCCGACAAAGCAGGCCAGCGCAAGCGTGACGATCATCACAAGGCCCAGCATCGCCAGCTTGTGCTGCATGAACCGGCGCACGGCGCGGGATTTGATGCGCGGCGCGCGGCGGGCGGGGGCGTTTGCAGTCATGGTCATCAGGGCCTCTCAGGACAGGCGGACGCGCGGATCGACCACCGCGACAATCAGGTCAGCGGCAAGGTTGCCGATCAGGACAAGCATGGCCGAGGCCATCAGCAGCCCCATCACCACCGGGTAATCGGAATAGCCGAGGCTATCGAGAAACAGCCGCCCCATGCCGGGCCATGTAAACACCGTCTCGGTAACCAGCGCGCCGCCCAGCACCACGGGCAGTTGCAGCCCGGCAAGGGTGATCATCGGCACCAGCGCGTTGCCGACGATGTGCTTGAACAGGATGCGCCGGTTCGGCAGGCCCTTGGCGCGCGCGGTGCGCACGAAATCCTGATTGATGACATTCAGCGTCGCGGTGCGCATGTAGCGCGACCAGACCGCCACATCGACCAGTGCCAGCACCAGCGCGGGCAGGATCAGGTGCACCGCGTAATCGCCGATCGAGCCGTCGCCAACCGTGTACATGTTGCCCGCCGGCAGCCAGCCCAGTTCCAGCGAAAAGATGTAAATGGCGATCAGCCCGAACCAGAAGGTCGGGATCGACAGCGCCACCATCGCCAGCACCGTCGTGGTGTAATCGAACACCGATCCGCGCCGCACCGCCGACCAGATGCCCACGGTCGTGCCCACGGTGACGGCGATGGCCGTCGCCGTGCCCATTAGCAGCATGGTGGCGAACAGGTGATCGGCGATGATCGTCAGCACCGGCTGCTGATCGCGGTAACTGGTGCCCCAGTCGCCTGCCAGCATGCTGGTCAGCCAGTCGAAATATTGCACGATGATGGGGCGGTTCAGGCCCAACTGTTCGGCCACCCGGTCCATCTGTTCCTGCGTCATGCCGGGCGACAGCGCGAATTGCGACAGCGGGCCTCCGGGTGCGAGGCTGAGGACGAAGAAACCGATCAGCGAGACAATGAACAGCAGGATCAGACTCTGGCCGAGGCGGCCGGACAGGTAGCGCAGCATGGCGGGGGCCTCATGGGTGCGTGGTCAGTGGCCCGGGGGGCCCCCCCGGGGGGGGGGGGGGCCGGGGGGGGGGGGGGGGGGGGGCAAGGGGGGGCACCCCCCCCCGCCCCGGGGGGGCAGAAAGGGGGGCCATTAACCCCCCCCCCCGGGC